>CADBMA010000135.1 GCA_902795665.1 uncultured Rhodospirillales bacterium | reverse complement strand
ATTAAGAAAGGATAGAAACGTGATAAACCGAATTAACATATACCAAAAAGTCAAAGCAGCTGCTTTTATGCTGCTGGCTTTGGGTTGCGTCGCGTTTTTATCGGCTTCGGCAACCCTTGCGCAAACAAAATCACGCAACGGAACAGAGGTTGTAAGCAGCTACCTGCGTGATCCGGACGGCAATATTATGCGGGATAAAGACGGCAAACCATATAGTGTGCGCCGAATTGATGTTAATTCCGGCTCGTCGGCATTTCGGCCTCAGACACCTGAAGAAGAGCTGAGCAGCGTATATAGATATGAAGTTAACAACATTAAGAAGAATATTGAAGAAAAAGGAGTTATCGTCGGGGGGCTTCAATCTCTGTTTGAAACCACCGGAGATGTTGCCGGTTTTGCCCTTGATGCGGGACACCGTGCTACCAAAAAGGCATTTGATAAAGCCGATGCTGCTCTTGATAAAGTAAACGAGATACCTATAGTCGGGGCGGTGTCAAAATATCTTGTCCGCCCATTGGTCAATGCCGCTCGGTTTATCTCTGATGTCGGCTTTGGTGCAGCTAAGGCGGTTGTCAATACGGTTCTCCCCGGCAGTAATGTTCAGTGCCGACAAGAAAAAATGGATCGGATATACAAGAGCAATTGCTACCCTTGTATAGTTATCAAGTCTTTGATAAGCGCATTTTTGAACGGAGTTAATGTGCTCAATGGTTTGATGGTAGATGCCGGAAAGAAAATCTTGGTATTAGGTTTTCTGCTGTGGATTGCCTTTTATATCTTGCAGCAATTGAGTTCTTTGAAAAACCTAGAGCCTGCCGACATGGTCAATACTTTGCTGATTATGGCCTTTAAAGTATTGGGCGCATGGTTGGTAATTTCGGCCGGTTTTGATATATTTATTCAGTTTGTTGTTATTCCTTTCTTGGGCTGGGGAATTGATTTTGGAACTTATGTGCTGACTGCCGCAACATCTGCAACCGGACTGGATATTTCAGGAAGTCAGGTTCCTGATGCATATATGGTTACAGATGCGTCAATAACATCGAACGGGGGGCGCAGTCTTATTCCCCCGCATCTGTTCAACAATCTTATGACATATGTTGCCGCAGTTGACGGAACAGTTACAAGCCACATGAAGCTTGGGCATATGATAACTTGTCATTCCATTCACAAAGGGGCATTTAACATACTTTCAATATCCATTCCTAATATTTGGATTTGGCTGTGCGGAGCAGCTATATGGTGTATGGGATTTATGATTACTTTTGCTGTTTTGTTCTATCTGATAGATATTTCATTCAAACTGGGCATTGCGGTAATTGCTTTTCCGATTGTTATGGCGTTGTGGCCTTTTTCTATCACCACAGACAAATTGACTGCCGTATTTAAAATGATAATTAACGCAGCCGGAATATTTATATTCTTGGCCGTAACCACCGCGATGGGACTGGTTTTGATAGATGTAGCTTTGTCCGCCGCTCATATTGCAGAAACCGGAGGAAACGCCGAAGATATATTGCGTCCTATTGATGAGATACCAGGAATTGCAACCATATATGATGCCGTAGAAAGAGGCAACAGTGATTATATATCAGAAACTTTTGCTCTCTTCAGCAGCACGTTTTTGATTTTGGTCTTTGCTTATCTCTATGCATTTAAGACCATCAGGTCAACAAATTCTGATTATGTAAATCAGTTCTTTCCGGATAGTGTGCTTGGAAAACAAACCCCGATGCATGCAATGCTTACCGGCGCTGTAAGTGTTGTGTCCGGTCAGGCAAAAAATCTTGCTAAAGTTAGTAAAGATATAGCAAAAGACCAAGGTCAAAAAATTGCCAACAAGGTCAAAAATAGATTTAAGGATCTTGAAAATGGTGATACCGTTCCTACCAACAAACCGGATAATAATAGATCTGGCTCCAACACCGTTCAGAGCATGACAAATATGCAGAGCAGGGACGAACAAGCTCATAGAGAGCAAAATAGCAACAGCAGCGGCGACAGTGATAGAAGATCGTCAGGCGGTAGCAGTAGCGATACTGAAGCAAGAGCTCTTGAAAATGCCACAAATGCCGCAGGTGAGGCAACCAGCAGAGCCGGAGAAGCTATTAAACAAAGCACTGATGCCGCAGCTAATGCTCAGCGCACCGCGGGCAACGCTGTCGGCGGCGCCTTAGATGCAACAATAGTGGGAGCTCCTGCCGGTGTGACAGTTCAGGCCTCAACTCAGGCATCCGCAGCTGCTACTCAGGTAAGCGGAAGTGTAATGGAAAAGACATTAAAAACTACCGGTAAAATTATTAAAAAAGCAGGTAAAATTGCTGCTAAAACAATGAAAGTTGCCAATAAAGCTGCCAAAAAAGCTTCAAAAGCGGCTAAAGCTACCGTAAACAGAGTGGATAACTTGCAAAATACGGGTAGTATTCAGAAACCGTCTAATAAAAAAGAGGAAAACAATGATCAAAACTAAAACAAAAAATATTAAGATTTCAAAATGGGTATCCGGAGCGCTGGTCCTGTTTGGCTTTGTTTTTCTCAGTGCTGAAGCAATGGCTACTTCTTCCGGACAGCTGTTTATTACCAGCAGGCTGGCCGAATGCACCTATCCGCAAAAACGCGGGGGCGGTCCTTGTTTGGAAAAAATGAACGCAAAATCTTGTATGAACACCACGCCTTTTAGCCCGATTGGCTCCGGAGTGACCTCTGAAATGTGCGGACGAGGTAAAGACTGGTGCGATCGCAATGATCCAAGAAGAGCTCATAAACGCTGTCAGAATGTTGATAAAGGAATTGTAAAAAATCACGAGGGATATGATATGAGCGCCGCCTGCGGAAGCAGCATTTTTGCTCCGTGCGACGGATATTCCGTATTTAACGGCAGCTCGTCAACAAAACCGATTAAGTTTACCTGCACGGTTTGCGGAAAAAAATATGAATATACTTTTCACCATACTAAAGGTTCTGTCGGCAATGGAGAATACGCCAAAGGAAAATTGATTGGCTGGAGCGGAGATTCAACCGGATATCCATGTCATATGCATATTGAAATTCGTCAAAACGGCGTGTTAATGGACCCTATGAATCCAGGATTTGACGATGAAGTATGCAGCTGTATGAAGACAGAAAAAGTTAATCGCTTGGAATGCTTTGACCCCAACACCCTTGTTGACAGCGCTCCGGTGAATACCGGATATGATACAAGCCTGAACTATGCCACTGTTGGCGCAGCAGCACAAGGAAAGCACGGAGAATCAAAAATTAATACTGATTGCGTTTTTTCGGTGGTGCAGGCCAGATTTCATGAGAAAGGCTGTTTTGCTTGTACACCTTTCCGAATTATGTTTAACGCCGCCAGCGTTATGGCAAAAATTGGTTATGGCGTTTTGACAAGATATATGATTATCTTGGTTATGATTGGATTTGCAATCTGGCTCGGAATTACGGTTATGAAATTTGTTTCAAACTTTGAAATTCGCGACCCGCGAAATTTGATTAAAATTCTGCTGCATATGGCTTTCAAAATTTTGATTGTGGTCGTTTTGTTGATGGGGCCGCTGCAACAAATATTGGATATGACAATAAACCCCATATTTTCTACCGGATTGAAAATTGCGCAGATGGGAAGTAATGCGGTGGTTCTTGATGGCCCGTCAGAATGCAATATTATTCCGAACAAAGGCGTGCAATCAACAGCACCGGCTGAAAACAGCGAAGATCCGCGTCAGATTCTCGGAGTTACCGAAGATGGTGGTTTGTCTCCGCAGATGGGTAACGGAATATTGTGTACAATCAAAAATATTCAAGATCAGGTGATTGATATTTTTGCAATTTCTCGTGTTTCGTGGTGTTTGACGTGGGAGAGAGGAAAACCTTGTGTATTTGGATTTTGTTTTCCTCACTGTGGATTTATGCTAACCAGTGCCGGATTTTTCATTACCGGTTTTCTGCTGCTGTTCGGGTATCCGTGGCTGCTTGTAGACAGTGTTTTAAAGATGGCTCTGACTATTGCATTATTGCCCGCAGCTTTAGCCGGTTGGCCGTTTAAAGCAACATCTCAATATATCAAAAAATTGTGGGGAACCTTTATTGATGCATTATTCACCTATATATTCCTGTCGCTAATTATTACTGTGATTGCGGCAATTGCAAAACAATATGCGACGGAAATTATAACTCCTGAAGTGCAGTCCAATGGTATTGCTTGGTTTGCGACATCTGCGCTTAAGATTGCCTTTGTATGTTTTCTTGGTTTGGCTGTTTTGCGAGAAGCAAAATCGTTTGCCAAAACGTTCTCCAAGAGCATAACCAGCGAAAGCGCTCCCGGATTTACTCAAGATATCGGAGCTATGACCGGTTCTTCTGCAGCCGCAGCCACAAAAGCTGCCGCAACAAGAGGAGCATCAGTTGCAGGCGGCGGCATCAAAATAGCCGCAGGCACTATCGGTGAAAATGCATCTCATCTGGCCAGAAAAGTTAAGATGTCCGCTTATAATAAATTCGGCGGCGGCAATAGTCAAAATGATGATGACGGAGACGCTGATGACGGCGATGATGACAGCTCATCAGGAAGCAATATGTTTTCTTTCTTGAGGGGAGCAAAACATAAAGGTGCGTCAGCCGTAAACAATGCTCTTGATAGTATGCGCACAGGCGGAAAAACCGCACTGGGACGCGGTCTTAACCGCGTGAACGACGCTATGCACCTCAATGCAGCTCATAGCAGTTTTACACAAGATGCTTCCGGCAATATTATGCAGACAAAAACTTATGATAACAAAGATGGAAGCCAAACAATTGTAAAAACCGACGACTTTGCAACCGT
>CADBMA010000134.1 GCA_902795665.1 uncultured Rhodospirillales bacterium | reverse complement strand
TTGGAGTTATAATTTGTGTACATTTTAAACGATGGTTTAAAATGAACATTTTTCCACCCCTCAACATCGCAGAAAATAAGCATTTTTCAAAATTTTTACCCCCTAAAATCTACGCATTTTTGTTAACCTTTTTATACAAAAAAACTCCCCGCTATCGAGGAGTTTATAAATAAGATAAAAATTCTTATTTCTTTTTGCCACCACCGCAGCCGCAGCCGCCGCTTTGTTGTTTTTCTGACGGGTTGTTATTGTCTTTGTTGGAAGTGTTTTTATTTTCATTGCAGTTTTTCATATTCTAAACTCCTAAAAAAATTGAAACAAAAGTCAGTTTAAATTTAGGTTTGAAAAGCTTAATTGCAAGTGAATATAAACTATTTGGCTAAGCTATTCTTCGCCAAAACGGTTGTTAATTAGGGCTGTCAATTCAGCAAGGGCAATTTGGGCCTCGTCACCATGGGCGCGAATCGTAATCATTGTCCCTTGAGCCGCTGCCAACATCATCAAACCCATGATTGAACAGCCGTTAACCGTCTGCCCCAAACGCTCAACCTCTATTGTGGCATTGAACTGCTCGGCAACTTTTACAAAAGCTGCTGCCGCACGGGCATGAAGGCCTTTTTTGTTTTTGATTTCAAGCTCGGCAGTCAACCCCATGTCAGCCACCCAATAACTGTGAAGCAATGTTGATATATTTTTTGCCGGCTTCTTGCGCGCCAAGCGCCGTTTCTTTAAGATTTTTGTCTTTGCGAAGGCTGGCAATCTTGATCAGCATGGGTAAATTGATGCCGGCCAAAATTTCAACCTTGGCCTTATCCATGATGGAAATGGCCAAATTGGAGGGAGTGCCGCCAAATAAGTCGGTCAAAACCAGAGTGCCGGTGCCGGTATTGACTTTTTCAACCTTGCGCAAAATTTCATCACGGCGGGATTCAACATTATCCTCAGGGCCAATGCAAACCGTTTCAACCTGATCCTGCGCGCCGACAACGTGCTCCATGGCAGAAACAAACTCTTTGGCTAAATTGCCATGCGTAACTAAAACTAAACCTAACATTTTTTTCTCGTAATTATTTTTTTTCGCTGCTGCCGCCGGTCCAACAATGAATGGCGCCAAAGCCTTTGATGACATCTTCTTTGCTCTTGGCCAATATCAACTCATCGGCGCGGGTTTGACGGCCTTTGAAAACAATTTCTTCAACATTGTCAACAGGAACTGCATAAACGCGCTCAACCATCTTGCCCTGAAGTTCAACAATCATTACAAACTCGGCCTCAGCAAGAGGGGCTTTGGTTTCTTCGTCAATGTTATCCAATTTTACTGCCAGACGGCCGTCACGTTTGAGAAGCGCGGTCTTTTTGCCATCAAACTCCAAAACCGGATTGGACGGAGAGCCATCACGGGCATCGATAAAAATTGCCAGTTCACCATATTTATTCTCGATAATTTCGAAAAAATCTTGTTTTTCTACAACCGTATAATATTGTGTATCCATTTGCAAATTCCCTTGGTTTTAAACTTATATTTGTTGCCATAATAGTACAACAACTTCGGACTGTCAATTTAGAGTTTTAAAATTAGCGGATGTCTTTTATGCAGGTGGTAACATGGCAACAAAAAACCTGCCGGTTTGTGCGGCAGGTTGCAATTTATTTGCTGAAGGATTCGAGCCACGAAACAATGGCTGAATGGGGATTTAAGCCCACTTTGGTGTCAACCTGTTTTCCGTCTTTGAACAAGAACATTGTGGGAATGCTGCGGATGCCGTAATTGGCAGCAGTGTTGGGAGAATCATCAACATTCATTTTGCAAATTTTTACTTTGTCGCCCATGGTTTTGCTAACTTCTTCCAAAATGGGACCAAGCTGGCGGCAAGGACCGCACCACTCTGCCCAAAAATCAACCAAAACCAAGCCTTTGCTGTTTAATACTTCTGTTTCAAATTGCGCGTCATTAATTGCTAACATTAGATTTTCCTTTCAATTATATCAAATTCTTATTCTTATATATTCATTTATCCGTATATATTAAAGACTAATTTATTAAAAACAATGTTTTTTTGTTATAAAGGCATAATTTGTGCTGTGTTGGTCCAGAGAATGAAGGTTTTGACCTCTTTATCGGGGTATATTTTTTGCAGCAAGGCCTTATATGCCCCAAGCTGAGAGCGATAAACCTCCGGAATGTCCGCTGCATTCTGAGGGGGGCGGCGGTTGGTTTTGAAGTCTACAACAATGATATTATCTTGATTGATAATCAGGCGGTCAATTTGTCCGGAGACAATTTTTCCGTTGATTTCGCCCATAATCGGGACTTCGGCTTTGGAGTTGGCTCCAAAAACGCCGCCAAATTCGTTATTATCGAGCAAGTTCATAACCTCTGCGGTTATTTCTTCGGCATCAAATTCGGGCGCTTTGTGCTTGAGAAATTCGGCAATAAAAGAGCGACGGTTTTCTGCCAAAATATCGGGAATGATTTGCAATAACTTGTGAATTATGGAGCCGCGTTTGAAAAAATGGCTATCGTCACGAATCGTCAGCGGTGATACAACGGCCGGCTCTTCATCAGGCTTTGATGGAGTGAGCGGTTTGGACAGCGGTTTTTCTTTGGCCGCCGGAGTATGCATAAAATTAGGAATGGGCTCAATGGCAGGTTCTTGGGAAAGAGGGTTTTTGTTTTCTTGCTCAATGTCTTGATTGCTGCGGTAGGTCCATACCTTTTGTTTTTCATCAACCTTGGCAATATGAGTAAAACTGTTTTTAAACAATTGATACCACGATTCTTCAGAGGCTTTGTTCTTTTTGCGAAAACCGCAGAAAATCATTCTATCTTCAGCGCGAGTAACCGCAACATACATCAGACGTCTATATTCCTCGAGCATTTTTATTTTTTCATGTTCTTTGATAGAATCGCAATAATTATTATAATCTCCGGAACTTGAAGGATATAAAAAGATATCATCGCTCCATAAGAAACCGGCCTCACGCTTGCATTTTGGAATGCGCGTTGTGTCCGGCAAAATAACAACCGGAGCCTGCAACCCTTTGGAACCGTGAACAGTCATTATTCTGACCATATTGTTCTGCCCTTGTTCCAGTTCTCGTTTTATTTCAATATCGCCAGATGTAATCCATTCAATAAAATTTTGCAGCGTGGGAATATGGTTTTGTTCAAATGATTGACTCAAATTGATAAATTCATCTATACCGTCTTCAGCTTCAGGCCCCATGCGGCTGTAAAACTTTTTGCGCCCGCCCATTTCGCCAAGTATGTAGTTGTACAATTCAAACGGACGGTGATAATCAACCATGTTGAAAAGTTTTTTGATTTCATCGGCAATATGTTGATAGTCATTGTGAGACAACAGGCTGCTCCACAGGCTGCCGGTGCGTTGGTAGCAAAGCTTAAATAAATCATCGTCATCAAGGCCAAATAGCGGAGATTTTAAGACCTCAGCCAAGCTAAGATCATCATCAGGCAAAAGCAAAAATTTGCCCAGACTGATCAGGTCTTGAACGGCAATTTGTTCAATTAAATTTATGCGGTCAATTCCGGAGATATTTATATTGAGTTCTTTACATTCGCGGATAATTTCTTCGCATAGCGCGTCGCGGCTGCGCACTAAAATCAGAAAATCTCCGTAGCATAAGGGGCGTGCCTTTGAGGATAGCATTTCTCCGGATTGCACCATATTTTTTATTTTATGCGCAATCATTTTAGCCATTTGCGAAGAAGTTGAAATGCTGTGAAAGCGCTCAATCGGCGGAACCCATTCATCTGGTGTTTTTTCTTCTTCAGGCTCAATTAATTCCCAAAATTCGACTTCTCCGCCCTCACCTTCGCGATATGGAATATGATTGATATTTTCGCCCTCTGAAGCCACTCCGCGGCTGACCTCATGATTATTGAACAATTGATTAACCGCAGCAATAACCGCCGGAGCCGAACGAAACGATATTTCCAAATTTACCTTAGCAAAATTTGGGGTTAGGGACGCAAAATGTTCTCGCATTTCATCAAACTTATCCGGATCTGCTCCTTGAAAACTATAAATTGATTGTTTTCGGTCGCCAACCGCAAAAATGGTGCGGTTGTGGTCCGAACTGCCTAATCCAGCAAAAAATTCGTCACTGATGGCTTGCACTATTGCCCATTGATCGGGCGAGGTGTCTTGTGCCTCGTCAATCAAAATATTATCGATACCACCGTCCAACTTGAACAGCACCCACCGCGCAACATCTTTATTTTCGAGCAAGTTGCGCGTTAAAAGAATCATATCATCATAGTCCATTTTGGCATGGTTATGCTTGAAGGTGTTATACCCGCCTATCAACTCATCTGCTAATAAAATCAACGCCTTGGTTGATTGAAAAACACGAAGCGATTTTATTTGCTCGGACAGGCAGATGCAGCGCTCACCTTCTGCTGTAAAAATATTTGCCAACTCTGGATTGTGACTGAGAATTTTTATACGTGAAATACTGCGCAATTTTCCTGAGGTTAAGAAAATATTTGAATATTCAGCAAAATCTTCAACTTTTGCACTCCCATCAACCCACGGGGCAATGTTTTCCATGCCGGCGGAAGCCAATTTGCGCAAATCATCATACGGCGCATTGGCGAAAAAGTCGTGGATAATTTGCTCTTGTGTAGTCCCATCTTTAACCTTCAGACGTTGCGATACAGTTTCAATAAAACTTTCTTTACCACCATTATCGGATATCATTCTGGCTATTTTGCTACGATTATTAATTAATGAGTTGATAACTTCCGGAAAAGCATATTCGCTCACATGAGAAGTAAAAAAAGCCATCGCCTGACCAATGGGGGTATCCGGATATTTAATAGCCTGTTCTATCAAATGCAATTTTACATTATTAACTGCCTCTAAAGCGCCTCGATCATCCATAACTTCAAAATATGGAGAAATTCCGGCTTCTAACGGAAAACGTTTTAATACTTCTTGGCAAAAACTATGAATTGTTTGAATTTTGATACCTCCTGGGGTATCAAGCAAAATCGCAAATAACTGACGCGCTTTGGATTTTAATGCATTACGCTCTGAGAGATGGTCAGGAAGATTGCCATATAATTTCAGCAATTCGTTTTCCAAATCAGCATCTTCCATTATTGCCCATTTACCAAGCCGTTCGGCGACGCGAGAATTCATTTCGACGGCCGCGGCTTTTGTATATGTAAGGCATAATATTTTTGCAGGACTACCGCCGCTTAATAATAAACGCAAAACTCTATCTGACAAGACTTTGGTTTTGCCTGTGCCGGCAGATGCTCCAACCCAAACCGATTTTTGAGGGTCAGCCGCCATTCTCTGCTGTTCGGTGGCATACGTTTCTAATCTGCGGCGGAGAGATAAAATGTCATCTTTATTCTTCATTGTCATTAACCTCCCACTCGCTGATGCGCGACAAGTGTTTATAATCTGTATAACTTAGGACGTGTTTGGGGTTTGGTCTGGTAATATATCCGGTTTGAGGGTTATCGAAAAGTTTTATCAGATATTTTATCTTATCAAAATTGCTTTCTAAAACGTCCGGCACTTTATCTTCAAGTGCAATTGTTTCTTTACCCAATCTCCAATAACACAGTCTGCTTACCGGTGCTGCGGCAATTCCCTCAAAACCTCCTTGTTCGGCAATAATTCCTTCTATGGGCAGTTGCGGAGCGTAACCGTCTTTCATCTCTTTGATTTTATGAGCCTTTCCGGTTTTATAATCCAAAATGCTCAAGCTTCCGTCTTTGAGTTTATCAATTCGGTCGGCTTTGGCCCCAAGGGTGAAAGTTCCGGCTGTAGATTCAAAAGATATTTTGCCTTTAGTTTCACAGACGGTATATTCTGTGTTAAAACGTGTTTTTTTCTCTTCTGCCACTATCCAATCGATAATCTTTTGTAATCGCGGTTGCCAAAACACTCGTATTTCATCATCGACATTATTATCATCAAAAGCCTGATTTCCCATGTTTAGCATAATTTCAGCTGCATTATCGGGAAACTGCTGCGGATAGGCGGTATAAAATTGCTCAAGTATTGAGTGAACAATAATTCCCATATCTACTGCATCCGGAAGAAGTTTAATATCCTCAAGTTTACGCAATTTAAGAATTTTGGAAGCAAAAACGTAATACGGATCATAAATCAATCTTTCAATATCGCTTGCCCAAAGTTCGCGCGGACGAGCTTCTACCGGTGGGCGCGGACAAGGTGGGATAATTGGCGTAATATTGTGGCTGCGGTCAAATTCACGCGCCCACTGCAGATATGGGGAACTGTTTGTTGAACTCATATCGATGCCGGCAGCTTTAACCACAGTTTCAAGCCTCATAAGCCAGCGCGATTTAACAGTCGGTGTTCCTTGGACACGCTCGGAGCGGGTAAGAAAAACTTCTTTACCACAAAGCATTTCACAAAAATCATGAGCCGAAACTCCGATTGCTTTTTCTGGAAGCGGAAAACCAAAATCTTTTTTCATCGGACGTGACAACCACGCTCCGGACGAAGCATTGGCCGGCATTGTACCTTCATTTAATCCGCTGACTATCAGAGAATCAAAATTGCATAGACGAGCTTCTATCGGACCCAAAATACGCAGGCGCGGGTGTGATCCATACTTGCTGCGCACCATTACTCCAGACAGCAAAGATTCAAAAAGCTCTAAATATTGTCCGTGCGGAATTCTACCCAAAGTGTCAGCCGCCGCCAAAAGATTGCTTAACAGGTTGGCGGCAGCCTCTCCCGCCTCACCGCTCCATAGGATGTCAGCTCCGATTTTATCTTCTCTTGTCGCAATTTTTTCGGCAATTTGAATATGCGTTGACAACAAATCTTTGAATTCTGCTTCAGTTTGTTGCATCAAAGCACTTAATTTGCCGAACATATCTTTTTGCTCTTTGATAAAATCAGGAGTTTCATATTTTCTTTTATCACGCTGACGTAAAAAATTTTTTTCATACTCTCGGATATTATGGCGGACAAAAGAAGCATTTTTACCAACACAACTAAATGGGTGTTTGTACAAACTAAGCAATGAAAGTGGAGCAAAATCGTCTTCACATACAGCAGCGACCAAGCGTAAAAAAATTCCTTGCGGTGTTTGAGCTAATGGTATTCCTGCTGAATCATCGGCTTCAATTCCCCAGCGCAAAAGCTCATTGCTGACACGGCGAGCCAAATTTCGGTCTTCTGTAATTAAAGCTGTTGTCTTTTCCGGAGTTTCTAGATTGTGGCGCATGATTGATGCAATTACCAAGGCTTCTTCGCGAGAGTCATGACAAGTAATAATTTTAAGATTATCTAATGACGCCGGACTTATATTATTCTTATCTATTTGGCGCCATTTATCTGTTGCTTCAGCAGGGCGCATAATTTCTGAAACTAATTTTTCTCTTTCTATAAAAGCCGGTGAGACGATATCCGGAATGTCAAAACGTGATACTTGCAAAAAATCAAGCAATTGTTTTAGTTCGTACTGCGGGTGGGTTTCATCAATCATATCCCAAGAATTATCGTCAAGATACTTATCAAGACCGGAAAGCCAGACCGATCCGTGCGGTAACAGAGAAACTGTTTTGACCAATTCTTTCATCGCAGGAAAAGTTGCCGTGGTACC
>CADBMA010000133.1 GCA_902795665.1 uncultured Rhodospirillales bacterium | reverse complement strand
GTATGTTTTCTTAATTGCATTTTTAATTTGTGCAATAGCCTCATCTTTCGGCAAAATATTAGAAATTGCAAAGAAGCAGGCTTGCATGATTGTATTAATGCGTTGTCCCATACCTGTATCACGGGCAACTTCTACCGCATTAATGGTATAGAACTTTAGCTTTTTAGAAATAATCTGCTCTTGAACCTCAATCGGCAAATGATTCCAAACTTCATCAGCGCTATAAGGAGCATTCAGCAAGAAAGTTGCGCCTTCTTTGGCAATTTTCAAAATGTCAACTTTGTTCATAAACGGAAATTGGTGGCAAGCAACAAAGTCTGCCTTATTAATCAGATATGCCGATTTAATCGGATTATCCGAAAAACGCAAGTGTGAAGTTGTCATAGAACCGGACTTGCGGCTGTCATAAACAAAGTAGCCTTGTCCGTATTTTCCGGCATCTTCGGCAATAATCTTAATCGAGTTTTTGTTAGCGCCGACGGTACCATCAGCACCCAAACCGAAGAATACGGCACGAACAACATCTTTTGGCTCAGTATCAATGCTGCTGTCATCAAACGGCAAAGATGTTTTGTTCAAATCATCAATAATACCGACCGAAAAACTATTAATCGGCTGAGCAGCAAAACCATTGTCATACACAGCCTTGACCATACCCGGAGTAAACTCTTTTGAAGACAAACCATAGCGTCCTCCGACAATCTTCGGCATAGCAGCAATTTTGCCGTTAGCAAAGGCTTGTGACAAAGTAGCCACAACATCCAAATATAAAGGTTCACCGGTAGAACCCGATTCTTTTGTTCTGTCAAGAACCGAAACAACTTTAGCTGTTGCCGGCAATGTTTTTAGGAATGATTCCTCAGGGAACGGACGATATAAGCGAACTTTCATAACGCCCAATTTTGCACCTTTGGCATTCAAATAGTCAATGGTTTCTTCAACTGTTTCGGCACCGGAACCCATAATAACAATAACTTGCTCAGCATCTTTGGCGCCATGATAGTCAACAACATTATATTGACGACCGGAGATTTTTGCAAACTTGTTCATTTCTTCCTGAACAATGCCTTCAACTTTTTTGTAATAAGGATTAGAAGCTTCTCTGCCTTGGAAGAACACATCCGGATTTTGAGCTGTTCCGCGAACAACCGGAGCCTCTGGACGCAAAGCATGCTTGGCATTAAAAGTATAGTCAACACCATCAAGCATAGCTCTTAAGTCATCATCAGAAAGTAATTTAATCTTTTTAATTTCGTGAGAAGTGCGGAAACCATCAAAGAAATGTAAGAATGGAACACGTGCACGCAATGTAGATGTTTGCGCAATGGCTGCCATATCGTGAGCTTCTTGCACAGAATTTGATGCCAACATTGCAAAACCGGTTTGACGGCAGCCCATAACGTCTGTATGGTCACCGAAAATTGACAATGCGTGATAAGCAAGTGAACGTGCTGCAACGTGCATAACAAACGGCGAAAGTTCACCGGCAATTTTATACATATTCGGAATCATCAACAACAAACCTTGTGAAGCTGTAAAGGTTGTTGTTAAAGCACCGGCTTGCAAAGATCCGTGGCAAGCACCTGCAGCTCCGGCTTCGGACTGCATTTCCTGAACTTCGGGAACAACGCCCCAAATGTTCTTTTGTTTGGCAGCCGACCAAGCGTCAGCCCATTCACCCATCGGCGAAGATGGAGTAATCGGGTAAATAACGCAGACTTCGTTCATACGATGAGCAACCGAAGCGGCGGCTTCGTTACCATCCATCATTTTCATTTTTACTTCTGACATTTTATATCCCTATAAGTTGTTAATATAAGATTATTTAGAAAAAAAATTTCTGCCCGCTATATATCATAGAGCGATTATAAAATCCACTAAAAAATCGAACTTTTACCACTAAAAAAGTATTGCGTTTATCAAAAAACAGATTTATAACAACAATCATTAATGCGAGTATAATTCAATGGTAGAATGAGAGCTTCCCAAGCTTTATATGCGGGTTCGATTCCCGTTACTCGCTCCAGTCTTTTTTAACAAATAAACCGCTCAAGAAAAAAAGGTAAAAATAGAGTAGAATTATTGTATTAATTGGTTGTACATCAACAGTTTGATATTTTTTTTGCATATTTATAAAAATTCTGCTTGATTTTTATTTTTTATCCTGTATTTTCACTTCCAGTTATGCCGCTATAGCTCAGTGGTAACGCTAAGTAAAAATGACATGATATGTCATTTTTGTCTGCAAGTTCTTCGGAATATCTTAGCGAAAAAGGGAAGTGACAACGACCGCATTGAGCTTAGATACCGAAGGT
>CADBMA010000132.1 GCA_902795665.1 uncultured Rhodospirillales bacterium | reverse complement strand
GCTCATAACGACCTCAACGTTACGCGTTTACCAATTTCGCCACAGCCGCACATTTTTATCATCAAGACAGGGATTGATTTAATCCAGTTTGAAAAAATAATCAAGCACTTTTTGATGTTACATTATCATTTTTAAAATTTCACTGTATGAATCACTGACATCAATCACTTCCGAAAGATTGTGCTCAGCGTTAGATGTTGCTGACACAAGCTCCTTGATATCGGCCTCAGGATCGCAATATTGCTTTACATCATCGCCCCACGCTGTATCATTGGTGCCAATGCGGCGCAATGCGTTTTGATAAATATTGAAACTGTTAAAAAACTGACTCGACATTTATGCCCTATTTGTAAAAGTTAGTATCTGATAAAAAGCTAACTTAGTGTCGTACAAAAAACAAGCTTTTAAACCATTTTTTCAACAGGCACATCTTGTAATATCAAAAAAATGGATTATATAGCCCCAAAAAAGGAGAATGCTATGGGTGTTATATTGAAATATGTTTTATATATCATGCTGATTTTGCTGGTATATATTATTGCAAGAGATATCTATCATGATAAAATTAACAACAATACAACGATCGAAGAGGCAAAAAATCAAATTACCGATTCTGCCCGTGATGTGGTTGATGACGGAATGAAAGCTGTTAAAGCAGACATAAAAAGTCTGCAAAAATAATCAAAAAAAGCCGCTGCTGATAGGCAACGGCTTTAATCTTATTTGCAAATACGACGGATATTGGGAGCATTGACTGCATAAGATATTGTAGCACTGCTGTCTGGCGCAACTACGGTTTTCCATTCATAAACGCCGGAATTTTTCAAATTGCCTTTAATGTTTTCTTGGACAATTTGAGCATCTTGAGGAAGATTTTGGGTATAGATAACTTCTTGAGCATTTTTGCCGGAATTGCGTATTGTTACTTCTGCCTGATAGTTATACATAGCGCTTAGCTGACGGCATTTATCTTCGTTTGTCGGGCTTTCATTTTCGCTGATTTTTTCAATTTTATTAATTTTTCCACTGGCAAAAATATTAACAAAACTGCCTAAATGCAACCGCATAAGCTCACCTTTGGCAACATGCCCGATAGAATTTTCACCAATAAATTGCAAATTGCCGTTATCGTCGTTTTCATAAAAACGGATGGTACCGGAAGGAAGCTGAATGCCAAGATTATCATCTTCTTGGTTATTGATTATATAGTACATTTCCGGATGAGTTTGTTCAAATTTTGATTGTGATGACGGATTAAAATAAAGCTGAGGGGTAATTCTTGCCTCTTTTTTATATATCACATTATTTTTCTCAATCAGGCTGATTTGCTTGGTTTGTTTGTCTTTGATAGTGGTCTTGGCCGGCAAGCTGTACATATGATATCCGCTCAAATCTTGTTCTATAGGAGCGGCTGTAGCTTCACCATCAGCCATGGTGTTCATAGCCACGCTCTTTAACATCATACCTCGATAAGCCACAGGTTTATGAACCTCATTAACATTACCGGCAATCAGCTGAACATTAGCATTATTATAATCTATTCCCGATTCATTGTTAATTGTCACCCAGCCGGTAAGATTGAGTTTGCCGGCATCAACAATTTGGGCAACATAGTCAGTGCTCCAGCTAATGCCATTGGTTAAATAGACCAAAGATACTTCTTTGCTCTGAGTTGCATTGCTGATTACTTTAGCAACCAATGTCGGCTTGCTGCGCAATCCTTCAGGAAGTTTTTCAAAAACCAATCTTCCGGGGAAATTTGCATCAATACCATAATTAAACTTCAAAATCGGCTTGGCATAATTATGTGTGGTTGCCACAATTTGGGCCTGATTAAAAATATTTTCACCGGTTGTGGGGTTGGTGGTTACGGTTTTGACGGTTTCTCCGACAGATTTGCTGATAATATTTTCATAGCTCAGCAGGTTATAGTCATAATTTTGTTCCAAAACCCGCAGACCTTCCGAATATAAAATTGCGGTTTCAGGTTTGAGGTTTGAGGCCACTCCTTCAAAGGCAATATCATTTATCCCCTGCTCCAACATAACCCTGCGAACATCTTTAACCAAAGCCAAGTTCTGGTTATAAACACTGATGTTCAAGCTTTGTTTGTCTTTTTCGGTGATAACTTTTTCAGCTGCATACGAGGTAGAAAGCACCCCAAGTGCTGATATTGATAACAATAAGAACGAACTTAAACGCATTTTTATCTCCTTATTTCGTTAAAATCTTCGATGTAAGCTTGATAGTTTGCCAAATTCCAGTTAACTCCGCTTTTGAGAATTTTGGCCGGAACTCCGCCAATTAAAACATTTGGAATATCAAAGCGCTTATTAACCAGCGACATGGC
>CADBMA010000131.1 GCA_902795665.1 uncultured Rhodospirillales bacterium | reverse complement strand
GCACAAATATTTTATCAAAATCGGCAAAAGCCACCAGCCGATATATATTCGTAAGGTGAGCTAAATGTCATCTTCGGAGTCGGCGGATAGCGTGCTCCATATCTGACGGCGAAACATCCAAAAATTGATTATGCCAAGAACAGACATGATGGTGGCAAAAAGGTATAAAAGATAATACCAACTCAATTCTGCCGCATTCATCATAACCGCTTGGTTGCTGAAATGCAGAAAACTCAGCGCAATAAACGTAATAATAAAGGCCAGCAAAAAGGCGGCAAGCCAAATTTTGCGCAAAAGGCGGTCGCTTAATGCAACCGCTGTTATGATGTAAAATAAAATCATTGCCGATAATAAATAAATTTCCATAATCTGTCTCCTTGTGGGAGAATATATAGCGATGATTTATAAAATTTCATCGGCAAGGCTGTTTTTTTGTGACGATAATCAGCCACCATAAATTGGAAACCGGCGGCACAAATCTATAACCTGCGCTTTAATTGATGAGATGGCAGAATCGGCTGTTCCGGAAGATAGGGCGTCAACAATATCACCTATCCAATTGCCGATTTGTTCGAACTCCTTGGCGCCAAAGCCGCGAGTCGTACCGGCAGGTGTGCCAAGTCTGATGCCAGAAGTAATTTTGGGCGGCTGAGGATCAAACGGAATGGAGTTTTTGTTGCAGGTGATATTGGCTCTCTCTAAAGTTTGGGTCACAATGTCACCGGTTAGTCCCTTGGGACGCAAATCAACCAGCAAAAGATGGGTATCCGTTCCGCCGGAAACCAGTTCTAAACCGCGTTTTTGCAAAGTTTCACCAAGAACTTGAGCATTGTTGATCACATTTTGAGCGTATTGCTTGAACTGAGGGCTCAAGTCTTCTTTAAAGCAAACCGCTTTGGCTGCAATAACATGCTCGAGCGGACCGCCTTGAGTTCCGGGGAAAACGGCAGAATTAATTTTTTTGGCAATGTCTTCGTTGTTGGTCAAAATCATGCCTCCGCGCGGACCACGCAAGGTTTTGTGAGTGGTGGTGGTCACAACATCGGCATAAGGCAGCGGACTCGGAATGATGTTGGCAGCAACCAATCCGGCAAAATGCGCCATATCAACCATAAGATAAGCGCCGACACTATCCGCAATGGTGCGGAAGCGGGCAAAATCAATCTTGCGGGGATAGGCAGAACCGCCGGCAATAATCAGCTTTGGACGGTGGTCGTTGGCAAGTTGTTCCACCTGCTCATAGTCAATCAGCCCGTCTTCTTGGCGGACACCGTAAGCAACTGAATTGAGCCATTTGCCGGAGATGGAAACTTTAGAACCATGGGTTAAGTGGCCGCCGGCGTCTAATGACATGCCCAAAATGGTGTCATGGGGCTGCAGGAGAGCCAAATAAACTGCTGTATTGGCTTGAGATCCGGAGTGGGGCTGAACATTGGCAAAACGACAGTTAAACAGCTGTGTAGCACGCGCAATGGCCAAATTTTCAACTTTATCCACAAACTCACAGCCGCCATAGTAACGCCGAGATGGGTAACCCTCGGCATATTTGTTGGTGAGAATCGAGCCTTGCGCCTCAAGCACAGCCGGTGATACAATATTTTCTGAAGCAATCAGTTCAATCTGATTTTGCTGGCGCTCAAGTTCATCATTAATCGCCGCAAAAATTTCGCTATCTTCAATTTGCAAATTGTGTTCAAAATCCATTTAGGCTACCCCCTCTTCAATTTTGGCGAGTCTGGTTTCGTGACGTCCGCCCTCATATTCGGTGTTTAAAAATATCTCTATGCGGCGGACAACGTCCTCAAACTGCATAGTACGTCCGCCAAAAACCATAATGTTGGCGTTGTTGTGTTTTTTGGCCATTTCGGCAGTGAAATCGTCGTATAAAACGGCGGCTCTTATGCCTTTGAAGCGATTGGCGGCAATTGATATGCCAATTCCTGTACCGCAAATTAAAATCCCTAAATCGGCCTGTCCATCACGCAGTGCCTTAACCATGCGATGGGCAATATCAGGATAGTCGCAAGAATCGGTTGAGCAAGTGCCCAAATCTTCCAATCTTTGGCCTTTGGTTTTATAATGCTCAATAAGCCGTTGTTTTAATTCAAAACCTCCGTGATCAGAGGCGATTGCTATATTCATTTTGATTACCTTTCCACATTATATTTTGGCAATGATAAAGCAAAAAAAGGCAAAAAAAACACATTTTTGTATTTTATGCAAAAAAAGTTATTGACGAGCGCAAAAAAGGTTGTATATATAGAAGTCGCTGAAGCGCTCGTGACGGTATGGCCGGTTGGCAGAGTGGTTATGCAGAGGACTGCAAATCCTTCTATATCGGTTCGATTCCGGTACCGGCCTCCAAGATTTTTTATTCCGGCTTAGCTCAGCGGTAGAGCAATCGGCTGTTAACCGATTGGTCGTTGGTTCGAATCCGACAGCCGGAGCCATAAAACGAAAAGCATCTCCCTTGTGGGGGGTGCTTTTTGTTTTATCAGATTTCGGTTCGGATTTGAACCAACGAGAAGTTGGTTTGACTACAAGCGAAAGGCGAGCGGAAGCGCGCCGGTGAGCATTTGCGAATGAGCGCAGTGGAGGAGCCGGCAATAAAGTGCCGTGCGACGCCATCCGACAGCCGGAGCCATAAGAAAAACCACCCAACAGGGTGGTTTTTTTGTTTTATATTGAAATTTTGTATTTAAATCAATCTGAAATTTTTTATATAATTTTATTTATTGTCAAAGTATGTATTACCACTGACTGCGCTGCCCAAATATATTGCCAATGAACATTCTTTGTTATCACTGACTCTACATTGCGAACAAGTTTTTTCCATTTGAACAACGCTCATATCTTGCAAACAGCTTCCGGCAGATTCTCTTGCTGCAGTGCATAATCTGTCACCGTATTTAACAGCCGTTGTTGCAGAATTATTCTTATAAACCGCAACTCTCGGCACAAAACTATGATAAACTTTTGCAACTTGGAGCAGCGACTTGCATTGCTCAAAAGACTTGTTTTTGATATCTATCATCAAGACATAATACTGCGATGGAGTAATTTGGTATATATATCCCTGATTATTGAGCGCATCATAAAAATAGGTTGTATCGTTGGGTCTTTGCATTTCTTTCGGAATAATATTCAGAGAATAAAAAGTAGAAGTAACCTTTTTAGCTCCTGAGACCTTATTATTTGTAATCAGACCTTCTTCATACTGCATTGCCCCTGCAATAATTTGGCTTATTTGCTCAGCTTGTTTATTAAGTCTGCTCCTATGCATTGCCTTTGTAAAACCGGCAATAGTCCCTATGGACAAAACTCCGATTACGCATAAAACGCCCAGCAGTTCCATCATTGAGCGTCCAAGTTGTTGCGATTTATAAAAATTTTTCTCAGCAGGCTTTAAATGTGTGTGTGTGTGTGTGTGTGTGTG
>CADBMA010000130.1 GCA_902795665.1 uncultured Rhodospirillales bacterium | reverse complement strand
TCATGCTACACCTCATATCAAAAATTTGTTGGATTCAATACAATTAGCAATTCGGTTAGCTCTTTTGGGAGTTTGGCGAGCATAGTTGGAGTCAAGGCATTGAGCCTTTGCCTCGCTCCAGTTGCCAACTCCCATCGCAGCTATCATCTTTTTGAACTTCAAAACGCCGTTTACACCAAGCTGAAACGCCATATCAAGCAAAGCATATTGACGCTCCGGAGATAGCTCATTAAAAAAAGGAACTCGTTTTTTGAGTTCCTTTATTGTTCTGGTTATATCATTTCTCAGCAGCATATATGCCGCGTTTTTGGTAATGCCGTGCCGCCAATCGCCGATAGCTTTCAGCTCTTCGGAAGTAAACGGATTTTTCTCATAACATCTCCCGATGCCAATAGTCCAATAACCGAGATGGTCTTTGTAGGGTTTTAAGACGCAGCCTTCATGAAAAGCCAGTCTTTGCACTGCTTGGTTAAGGTCAATCATTTCTCCACTCCTCAAAGGTTTGCGGAGCTGCTGCCCACCATCTATCGCTTGAAGTATAGTCCAGCAGGTAACGGCGATAATCCGTCACCGCCTGCTTTTCTTCTTCGGACAATTCTGACCACCGCAAAGGGTTGGTTATCAGAGGGTCAACATAATCAAGCAGATAGCGATTGCGCAAATAGCGCATTTCTTCGCGCTGTTTTTCGGCCAAAAGCTCGCCTGCCTCTGATTTGCGATAGAGCAAACCGTCAATCTGCACAATCTCTTCGCCGGTTTCTTCAACCATCCAGCCAAACTCCGAATAGTCTTCTTTAACTTCCGAGGTTGCCATAATTTTATTGTCTTTAGTATAGATAAACATTTTTACACTCCCTGTGATGGATATTTCCAAAGATAAGCATTAATGACTGAGGCATTGCCCGCACTATTCCAGTTCAAAAAGTAAACTTGCCCTTTGCGAACCGGAAATATGAGCGGAATTTTGTTGTTTTCATTGGCAGCGCCATTGTGTCCGGCATGGATAATATTAATTCCGTTGCTGGAGCTGTTTCCCAGCTGCAAAGTGACGGTAGAGTTTATTTGACTGCCCACTTGAACAGTCACCGCCAACAAACCATCGGCCGGCATTGTATAAGCTGTATTTAGCGCCCATGATAAATTTATGCGGTTAGCCTGTCCGGCAAAGCTGGTGCGGTTGCGAACCCATGTGAGCGTTGCAGCTTGAGAAACAACTTGAGCGTACCCCGTTCCGGTTGCAACTGCTTCCGACGGCTCCGGAATAAATGACACACTGACGCCATCGACATATTGACGCACTCCAATACTGCAGAACTCATTAGCTGTACGCGCTTTGCCGGTAAACGAAAAATCTAAAGCTCCGATTGTGTTTTGATTGGCTTGAACTACGGCATATCCGTTATCATTCCTATCCCGAAACCAGATTTGATTGTTTATTTGGGTTGTGGGGTTGGTGTCAATATCAATTGTTGTGCTATCCTTGTACAACGTACCGTCAAAAGCCTTGCTTCCGGTGATGTTTTGTGTAGTGTTGATGGTGACATAATCATCTAGAGCTGTTGTTACAAACTTGGTATTTGCTGCATATTCGTCATTACTGCCGGCGGCGCGATCTGCAACTTTAACATTTCCGCTGAAAGTTTTATCACCTAAAACGGTTTGTTCGGTGTTAATTGTTACAAATTGCGACGGATTAATACTGGCTGCATAACCAGATGCTAAATCCGCAGAATTGGCTGCAGAATCAGCTGATAGTGCAGCATTTGATGCGCTGTTTGTTGCAATATTTGCGGCTTGAATCGCCTCGTCTTTACTAATTGCAGCATATTCAGCGCTGCCGGCTGCATCTTCTGATGAAGATGCAGCCTTAGCGGCGTCTAATGATGCTTCGTTGGCCTTATTTATTGCGGTCTGAGCACTAGACACGGCGATATCAACCTTATTATCCAGTTCATTGCGCGCTTGCGTAACTGCTTTGGTTACTTCTACAGATCCGCTCTGTATATAAGTTATGGCCTTTTCTACTTCCATTTTAGCAGCATCTCCATAAACAAAATCAAGTTTTGAGTTTGCTGTTAATGTGCTTTCAATGTTTGACGAAGTAATTACGGCACCGATATTTTCAAAACTAAGATTGCAATCCATTATTATCGCCCTCCTCTTCATCAGAGGCGTTTTCAAAAGTTTCTGTATTTTCATCTTCATGCGGATTGTATATTGTAACTTGCTCCGTAATTCTGAAAACACCTACCGTTCCAACATCGGAAGGAAAGATTGTATTAACCGAGCCATCATTTGTATTAAGCTGAATATCAGTTACATAATCCCCAACCGCAATATTGGTCATGTCAGGAGTGAGAATAAGCGCCATTTTACCATTGACAACATCGACTTCTGTCCCCAAACACTGAAACATCAAATTACCGCTATCATCTCTAACCTGCATAATCAAAGTTGCGCCGCTCAAATCAATCGGGCGGCGCTTTTCATCATGAATTTGCAAATTAATTGTAAAACTATCTCCTTGGCGGACTACAAATCCTTTGGTTGTAACCATTCCTGTCATATTTCCTCCTTATCATCATTTTTGCTTGTTGCAATATCATACCGCACCATCAGATATCCGTTCTCATCTTCAAATACTGCCTCGGGTTTGATCAAAGCTACTTCTTGCGCCAAAAGACCGATATGAGGAATATCTGAGCCAATAAAGTTAAACAAATATACGGTTAAGCCATTATACAATTGTCCAACAGGAGTTATATTTTCTTTTAGCCGTGCATCAGAAGCTATTGAAAACAACGCTGTTTGCAATCCGCTGCGCACAAAGTCCAAACCGGCTTGAGTCTGTGCTTGGGCGTTGGCTTGTCGGGCTGAATTAATGCGGCTGTCAACACCATTTCGAATATTATATATATTCATGGCGTTATCATATCCGGAATGTCCATATTGCAACTGATTCATAATTTGTGAAAGATAGTTGTTTTGTGCAGAATTGCCAAATTGTGCCGCTCGATAAGCATCATTTAAGCTGTTGGAAAAGGCATTTTGTCCTGACAATACCGAATTTTGGACGGCTTGGCTATATGCGTTATTCTGATTATTTTGCAAATTTGTCATTGCACGATTATAAGCATCACTGCCGACCATAATACCTTGATTTTGCAACCTTGTTTCCAAATCAGATGTCTGCTGGGCAAACTGCGGTTGCAAATAATTCATATAGCTTTGATAGGTTGCATTTTCTGCTCTTTGACGTGCCTCATCCGAGCCATCGATATTGTATGTATAAGTACCGGCATTTAAATTTTGGCTCATGTTGTAGGCATTGTTGAGCAAATTTTGAGCTATATTATCATACATTGATGTATCATAATTTTGTAAATAATTTAATATATTTTTCTCTGAAGCATAGGGGGAAGTATTTGCTCTTCCGGCTCCGAGCAAACCACCTATTGCCTTAAATCCACTTGACATTTTTATTCTCCTTTATATTGTTTGTTGATAAATTTACATTCACTGCGCAACATTCCGAAAACAAGGGCATCAACCCCATCGGCAAAATAGCTGCGCATTTTTCCTTCACGCACAAAACCGCAACGCTCACTCAAAGAGATTGAATTTTGGTTATCGGCGCGAATCAACGCGTTTAATCGGCGGCAGTGCAACGCGTCAAAGCCAATTCCGAAAATTTGTTTCAAACACTTGGCTGTACACCAATGTTTATCTGTGGTATAAATGCTTATCCATGCCGAGTCATTCGGGCGATAATCACTAAACACCACACCGCCTAAAATTTGTCCGCTGCGAATAATTGCCATTGCGTATCCGCGCAGCATTTCATCAGCTTTAAGCTGCAATCCTGATGCAACATAGCGAGCAATTTGCCCGCTGCTATCATATACAAGTTTAGACAAGACCTCCTCCTTGCTCAAAACGAAATCCGGTATTGTACCACTCAATCAGATTGCCTTTAGTTTTGGTCTTAAAAACCAGTGACGCCTTGAAACCGGTGGCACTATTGCCAATCCAGAAACCACGCGCACTGCCCTTAAATGTCGACCATTTGGTACCTATAGGCAAAGCCATACAGCTCCATTTATGCGTATTCCATTTGGTGCCGCCGGTTTCTCCGATATTTTCTGAATAGCTGTGTTCTGCATCATCAAAATCCATATTGGTATAAATATTGAGTGCAAAAGATGATGAACTTTTTACCCGCGGATTTAACATTTGAATTTTTTTCAAATTCATGCTTCCCAAATTGCTATAAGCCTGATGTATATTGCCGCAGATAGGCATTCCGTTATCAGAATGTCCCTCATCGAACAGGTAAATTCCGCCGTCAGAGCCAAAATATAAACGACCTTCAAACAGGCACCAACAAAATGAGTAAATGTTTGTAAAACGACACCATGCACCTGAGCTCATATTCACAACGTGTTGCTCAAACTGGTTGTTAACAGGAACATTAAACAATGCATAACCGCCGCGCGGATAGACAATTCCCTGCCAGCCTGACATTTTTTTGCCGTTTTTTATTCTGTTTAGCACCAAACCGCGAATTTTGTCACTATACGCCGTATGAGCAACTCCGTTGTCAGCAAGCCTTAACACTGAAGATAAAGGCACATATCCTTCTTCACAGATGATAATGACATCGCCTTGGTACTGCATGGTACAGTTTTTGCCGACCGGACGGCTCATAAAATATTTGCCTTTAAGTTCCCATTTGTCGGCATTACCAGGATCTTCACCGCTATAAACCAGTACTTCGCCTTCGCTGGTAATAAATACTGTAAGATCATCAATTCCCTGACCACCGTCTAACGTCCAGCAGGCAATAGCAACCAGACTGCCACCACGGACAAACATTGATGACAAATCAACACAATTCAAATCTCCTTGAACTTCGCCAACGCCTGATGAATACCAATACTTAAAAGAATTTTTCTCAATGTAAAAAACCCTTTGTTTCGATACATATACTCCACAAAGCATTTTCGCATTAAGACCGTTGCCGGTCAGTTCGGTGGGTTTCCATATCCAAGCATCATTTTCATCTTGCATATAAGTGAGCGGATTATCGGCCCCGTTTGCCAAAAGCAAGCGATTGCGAAATTGAATATAGCTCCATTGATTATCCTCCAAACCTTCAACAACAACTGTATCACCACCGGAGGTGATGTCGATGATTTTGCCTCCGGCTGCTGCAAAAATGCGGCTATTTTCGGGTGAGCAAAATGGAATCAACGTTTCAGTTTTGAGATTGCTACCTTCCAATGCATAAATTTTATAGCCGCCACGCAAGCAAACATTGGTTTCGGACGGGTAATAATTATCCATGGTGATGGCATCGGTAGCAGACATATCATCCAAAGCATCGCGCTGGTTTAAGCCTCCGACAGGTGCCGGAAGGATATAGTTTTGTGAACGATTAATCTTTCTGTCTGACATAGGCAATTCCTCCATCGCATAGCAAATTGTCGCAACATCTGCTGCCCAAAACAATATCGCCTGAGGCCAAGCTTGAACCGAAGCGTTTGCGGCATTCTTTTTCATATTCGGCATATTCTTCATGATATGCTTGTCCGTTGCGGGCTTGGAGCCGCCAACGAATTGCCAATTTTACCAAATATTCGTCAAATATCGGAATATCAGTATCTTTGGTAATTTCGGTTTTTTCGGTCAACAATCCGCTATCATAGGCAACCACCGCCGAACGATATTGGAAAACTATTTTTAATCCGTCGGCCGGAGGTTCTAAAAAACGAAACATTGAATTTTGTATTTTAAATTTGACCGTATTACTGTCATCGTGCAGATATTTTTCCCGCTGCCATTGCTCCGGTCTGATTGCTCCGATTACTTTTTCTTGAGCATCTTTGATATAGACAGTGTTATTCAAAAGCTGGAAAAAATCAGGACAAAAAGATTTGATTAAATAATCTGTTTTGCCTTCAACGGTTTGTAATTCACCATCTTTGGTCAGCTCTTGCCAGTCACCGTAGCGTAGCAACCCGTTCAAAGCATCTCTGGCAACGCTCAAAAAAATCTGTTCATTTTGACTATTTGCATTAAATAAGCTTTTTGGCGCCTGAATGCAGGCCAGATTGGCTACATCTTGGCATATTTCGAGTATATTTTTCATGTTTTTTCCTCGTTTTGTTGTTTTGTTGCAATACTTTAATTTGTTCTTCTAATTCTTTGATTTTTTGTATATATTTATTTTCCGCTTCTTGCCATTTGGCTAAATTTAAATTGCCATGTGCCTGCTCAATAAATTTAACGGCCAAAGCTTTTTCATTCACCAAATCCAGTTCTTCAGCGTGGATATCATCAAGTTTACTCAGAGCTTCGACTGTATAAATCCCCCGCAATTTAAGACTGGCAATTTCTGCAGCATCTAAAAATGCAAATTGTTCCAGCGGTGTGCCCTCATCAATCTGTTTTTTGGTGATTTTATAACGTGCATATTCTTCAGGAAAACGTTTGATTTTATCCGCCGTGGCAGGTTGGTCATAGACTTCTGAATTATTATCCTTGATTCTTATCTCGCAAAAACAAGCCAACTTAAATTTAGGCAAACCGTCTGCACTAAGAGCATCTGTTTTTATTGCTCTATCATAAAAACGCGCAATTACACCGTCTTCAGATTTATTTTCTTGGGCAATTTTATTAAATATTGCAAAATCCATTGTTATCTCCTTTATAAAAAAAACGGCGCCGCTTGCACGACGCCGTCGTTGTTTTACATCAACATAGTGTTTATTCGCCGGAAGATGCTGTTTCGGCATCAATCAAAACGCCCTGCAAAGCCGCATTTGACATAGTCATATTGCCGGCCCAGCCGATAATTTTGTAAATAGCATCTTGATTTACTGAAACGCGATCACCGCCGATAACCTGCATATTGCGGTCCTTGTGTGAACGCAGATACAGATAGTTGCTGTTCAAAAAGTACATTTTATGATCAGGACAGCAACCGCCTTGTCCGCCATCACAAACAACATCTGCTCCCTTAAAGCGCAAAACTTCAAAACCAGCATCTGCCAACTTGGTATCGCTGAAACGTTGCTGAGCGGTCAAAGACTGTTCATACAACGAGTACAACTCATCACCGGTTATAATCATATCCGGTTTATCGGTACCGCGATTTAATGACATATACATCTTGTCCATGGCCTGACGAATGTTATCGGCAGTCAAAGCCTCAGAAACTGTGGTTGATTTGTTGCGCCAAAATTCATTGCCGGAAGTTGCACGATTGATACCGCCGACAATTCCGGTGGACGGGCTGTCAGCAACCAAAAGCTGCAAACCGCCGATAGCCTTGCCGTTTGAAGCTGTTCCGTCGCCGTACACTGCTTCGGCCATTTTATTACTCATGGTTTTGACAGCATTTTCAATGCGTTTTTCAAACAAGTCCATCATTTGCTCTTTGCCGGAGTTTTTAAGTCTGTCTTCACCGGAAATTGCAACCGGAACCGCACAAAGTTTCAGCGAATATTCAGCAGCAGTAAACAGCTGTTTTGGGGTATATGTAATGGTATCATATCCGGAGTACCATGTCATATCTCCTTCGCCATATTCCAGCTCTTCCAAAATTTTGGAACCGCCGGTGATACTGCGGTTGTGTCCTTTGTCCTGCAGGCGTTTCAACAATGCATTGTTTTTAGAAACAATATCTGTTAAATCGCCGCTGCGGTTTTTCAAAGTACTTGTAAAAATTTCATCATAATCATTATTTGCCATTTTTTTATCCTTATAAAATTTAATGTTAATCATCTAAAGCCGCGAATTGACGTTCCAACATTTGTCGGGTTGTCATTCCGCGAAATTCATTTTCATCGCCGGAGCGATGGCCGGATACACTAAAGGCGGCATCTTTTGCCGCCTTTGCTTCTTCGGCTTGAGCCAACAGTTTGGCTTCGTGTTGATTTTTTGCTTCAACTCCAAGCCGTAACATATTGACTTCACTTAAAAGTGTTTGAACTTGGTTGAGAAGCCAATCTACTTTTCCAGAATTGTCTGCACAAATATTTAGCACAGCAGCGCTCATATCTGCAGCGGGCATTCCGGTATTAAGTCCATAGTATCGAGCCAAATACGGCAAAAAAACTGCCGGATTTTGTTCAATTAAATCTTCGGCCAAGATCAGATGCTCAACCCATTCTTTTGCACTTTTAAATCCTTTTTTGCTGCCTTTGCTGCCAAATGCCTGATCAAGAAAACTAACGGCATTTTTCAGCGCAGTCAGCGAATGTTCAACCTCTTGCTCGTGGGTATGCAAATATTTGCGCACCTCCAAAGGCAATGATTTGAACAATTCGCGAATTTCACCAACATAAACCGCCGGTGCTTCTGCAAATTCTTCTTCAATTGCGGCAGGAATTATTTTTTCTGCCTCTTCATTAAGTCCGTGTTTAGCGAACTCTTGTTCCAGTATTTCTCTGGTTGTGGTTTTCATTCCATATTCTCCTTTTGTAATTATTGATAAATTCTGCAAAAAAACTTTTGCGTACTGCCTGTTCCCGATTAAACTTTGCGTTTCGGCGGAAGGCCTCCGAATAATCGCCGGATGAGGTCAATCCGTTGGCCTGCAGATAGCGGTCAACATCTTGAACACATTCGGCAATACTGCCATCGGGAAGCGTCACCGCTTCCGTCCATTGTTTATTAAAATAAGCCATATTTACCTCACGAATGTTTTTGACTCTCAACTTCCATCTGCCGAGCTTTATTCAGACTTTGTGTTTCAAGTTCCTTATCGGCAAAAGCCAGACGTTCTGCCTCAATTTTGGCTTTAAGATTTAATTCTTTATCCTTCAGCGCATTTTTCTGCATGGCAATGATTTGCTCTGTTGTCGGCTGTGGTGGCTGCGCAGGCGGCAAAGCCGGAGCATTTAATTCTTGTTCAATGCTGTTAAAGACATTTTCAAGAACTGTTTCAAAGCAACGTGCTTTGGGCATGGTTGCCACCACCGCTTCAATCATGCTGCGGTAAAGAGGCAATAACTTAGGCTGCTGACTAACCGTTATCATGGCTTCACGCACCATGGTATTAATGCTTTCAACCGCGGCCAATGTGGTTTGATTTTCTTCGGTTTGATTAATAACATTGGCAGTTTCAACACTAAAAATCATTCCGCGTAATTTTTCGGTTTTAAGCAGTTTTACGGCTGCGTCTGCCAACTGATTGTCCTGCTGCTGCTCTACCGGCAAAAATGACCGCAACTTATCTTCGGAAAAATATTCACAAATAATTTCAGCTTTTATACGCAATAAGTCACGGATAAAGCGCTGCATATCATTTTGACGATCCTGATTGCGCAAAGTTCCGAAATTGGTCTTTTTAATTACCGCAGTGGCAGTTTCGGTTCCGGAAGAGTTGCCGCGCATAATGTCTGAAACGCCGGTAATCTCAAATATGCTGCCAATAACCTCTTGCCGCTGACGAGCAAGTTGTTCCAAAGCTGCAATATATTGCTCTAAAGGCACAAAATCGATAATTCCTCTAATTCCCCCGCTTTCGCGCAGTTTGGAAAAATCGCTTACCGAAACCAAGGTGACATCTTTGCTCAATATATCTGCCAACTCCGGAAAAGAATTATCATAAGCGCCGCTGACTTTTAATGCCTGCATTGTTAGGCGCATACGAGAATTAATTCCGTTAAGTTCGTTGAGCATTTCTTTTATCAAGCAATAATCCGGCGTGGGGATAAGGCTGTTGTTGGTCTGGGTTGCCCACATTGGCTTAGGACAAGGAAAAAAGCTCTGCACTCCCAACACATCGTCACTGACCTTCAAAAAGCGATATGGATAAGCCTTTGATATCCAATAAACACGACGTGTTGCTTTGTCCCAAACTTCATAAACACATATTTCGCCCTGCACTTTCAGGTCTGAAATCGCAAAAGTTGAAGCGGCCTCCTCGGCATTTATGTGTATTTTGCGTGCAATCCAGCCAATTTCTTCCCAAACGCCATGATTGCTGCAATCTGTCACAAAATCTTTGGGATCGACATATACCGATTCAACTCTCTCTTCGCTTTTAATTATGACTTTTGTTTCCGGTTGTACCGGATTGGGAACCTCTTTGAATTCGGGTTTATATTGTTCCCACACCAGACCGGTTCCGGAAATTAAAAAGTCGTTGCGAGCATATTTGATAACGCTGTCAAAATCGAACTGCGCCAGATTCCAAGCCAATGCGCGCTCCAAGATAATGCAGGCTGCGCGCTCAACCTTATCGGCGCTTTTGTTTTGCCGCTCAACATAAAACTGGGGCTGCTTAAAATATAAAAAAGGTTTGAGCGTTTCTATCGTTGACCAGAAAATATTGTATCTTCCGCCGCGTTTTTTGCCGCTGTCCTTATAAAAATTGCGGGTTTCGTCGATAAGTTCGTGATACGGACGATATTCTTTTTCGGCCGTAGCAATTTTTTTGAACCATTCTTCGACTTGCTCGCGTTCTGTTTTTTCATTCATTTTCAAAAACTCCCAATATACTGTTTTCTCTTACTACTACGACGTCTTTTTCCGCCGACGGTAAATCATCGAAGATATGAAACAAAACCTTATCTCCGACTTTTACCGATTTTACTTTGTCGCCGACGGATATTACCTCGCCGACAATTCTTTCGTTGGGGCCGTCATGGGGTACGATTATTCCGCCTTCCGTTGTTTCTGTTTCCGGCGGAAGCCTGATAAATACCCGATCCGTTACCGCTCTTATCATTTTGTTTTCTCCTTAAAGTCAGTTGTTAAAAAAAATCACCGCCCGAAGTTTGGGACGATGATGATGTTTATTATTGTTATGCCTCGTTTTTGCTTGCAAAAACGTCCAGGCATCTACGAATTAGATTCAAAAAACAAAGCTTATTTTCTATTTTTAATTAATTCGAAGATCGCTTGACCAAAGACTTACGCTTTTGGAGCGATGACTTTATTTTTTTATAATGCGCCATGCGAGGAATGACCGCACAATACGCAAAAACGACGGAAATCTCTCCCCGCCGCAGTTGCACAATATGTTATGTATTGATTTTATAAAAACGTTTGACTACTTTTCAGCAGTTTCACATTACAATCCCGACTAACCAAAGTGTAGCCATCCAAGTTATTATAACTCCACCTATACAGGTGTAGGCTATCTTTAATATTCTGTACAAAGATAAAAATATCTTATTTTTATTTTGCAGAACTTCAAAATTCCACAGATAAATCATCGCAAAAAAGAAAAGTGCTCTGTTTATCCCTATCAAAAACAGACCTTTTAAATCATAACCGGTTTTATTTATGACACCGGCCATCATTATAAATATATCCGCCGCAAACACAGAAGCACCTATAAAAAGACATGAAAATAAAATGTTTTTCCACAATTCTCTATTTTCTTTATGCGGAAACCAATTTCCAAACCACATTCTCTGTAACAAAAGAGGAATAAAGATACCGACACAACTGATTGTTGCCGGAACTTCTATTGTTCCGGTCGGAAAAGCCAACGAATATAAAAACAACAAAACTGTGACCAAAGTTTTTAAAAAAGTCATTTTTATCCCCTTATGATAGGTATGAGAATAAAAAGAACCGTATAAATTGTCAAGCAGTTTACACGATTCATATAATATTACCATTTTGGATTTATCGGAAAATAACGCAGCAATTCGCATAACCACGGAATTCCTTGTTTTCCCGCAATGTATCCCGTTACACCCCCAAAAACATCATTCTTCAGGTCTTTCCAAGCATCTTCCAATACCCCTGACACACCTCCGTATGCTTCTCTTTTATTGGAATTTGTTAATTTGTCTTTTGTATCTTGCACCTCTTTATACATTCCGCCACCCAAGGTTTCGATGGCCGCCAACGGTCCACCTGTAGCTCCGACACAACTTATATATTGATGTTTATTTATATCAGATATATTCAGAGGGGTTATTTCATCCTTGGCTTGGATAGCCTGTTTTACCGACGGCTCTGCATATTGTTTTCCCAAAGCATATAGACCACCTTTCTTATAGATATTGTATGCATCCGAAATTGTATCTTTTATTTGCGGTAATGTATTTTGCGCAACTGCCATACCATACTCCAACGGATATGTGGGAATATATGGCAATGCGGCATTGGCTACATCTTTGACATTTTCCCACATGGTCGGTTTGGGTGTGTACGGGTGCAAATAGTCCGATGTATTTTTCAAAGTATCTGCGTTTGCACCGCCAAAGCTGGGATTGATGTTCGTCTGGTCACTCCAACCTGTCGGTTGTTGGTCAGTATTGATATTCCCCGCATTGTTGGGGGAAAACTGCATATTATTGCGTATGTAATCCAATGCATCTTGTTCTTTTTGTTTGCGGTCAACCTCGTCGAAACGAGCTTCCAGCTCCTGCCGCAAGGTCATGTTTTTATACGGATTATATTCATCCATTTTGTTTTCTCCTTAAAATTAGTTGTTAAAAAAAATAATCGTCCGAAGTTTGGGACGATG
>CADBMA010000129.1 GCA_902795665.1 uncultured Rhodospirillales bacterium | reverse complement strand
TTCTAAAGAAAAATGGTTAAGATATGTTGAAATATTAGCATATATTTTATTTTTTGTCTATAATTTTCGGAAAAATAAATTGTAAGTAATGCTTAAAAAATATAAAAGTCTAGTTTAATTATCACTTGGACAGTATATGTCATTGATTTTGAATAATAAAAAACACGTAGCTGGTATCTGCACCTTGGGTGTCCGATATGGTCGTAAAAACGCGTCCACACCATTTTAGAGATGAAAATGAAACAATCAAAAAATGGTATCATTTTTCTGATTTAGGGGTGGTGTGCACGACCAAACTTAACAAGTCGTCAGAAATGGCGACTTTTTCTTTTGTTAAGTTGACCAAAATTGGCTATGGATAACCAAAAAAATTTTATTGCCTTAGAGCCAACTCTAAGGATTATTTTATATATAGTTTATTTTGAAAGGATAAATTAATGAAGACATTAGTGGTTTATTTTTCAAGCAGCGGCAACACGGAAAGCATTGCCAAAATGATTGCGGATGAAACAAATGCAGATATATTGCAAATTAAGACTGTTGACACCTATAGCTTAAGCGAAGACGAAGTTTATAGTCGGTGCAAAGATGAATGTGAAAGCGGATATACGCCTGAAATTATGCCGGTATCTGCCAATATTGCTGATTATGACCGCATTGTTATCGGCACGCCAACATGGTGGTACACCATGGCTCCGGCTATTTTGAGTTTTTTCAAACAAACAAAACTGAGCGGTAAAGAAGTGGTTTTGTATATGACCAATGCCGGATGGTCAGGAATGGTCATTAAAAATATGATTGCCGCCGCCAAAGGAGCCAAAGTTATTGCAACAAAAGAAATTCTGTTTGATGCCGATGGCGGAAATATGATGATACCCCCCGAAGATGAGATAAAATCTTGGATTAATTCATGGAAATAAAAGATGAACCGGCGAGATTTTATTAAGGGCGGAATAGCTGCGGTCATAGCAGCAACATTGCCTAAACAGATAAAGGCGAAAGGATATAATAAAATGAAAATATTGGTCTTAACCGGCAGTCCGCGCAAGGGTGGAAACTCCTCTACTCTGGCCGATAGTTTTATCAAAGGAGCCGAAGAAGCCGGACATCAGGTGGTTCGTTTTGATGCAGCATTTAAAGATGTTCATCCCTGCATTGGCTGCAACCAGTGCGGTATGGATGGACCATGTATTTTTAAAGACGATTTTGAATTTGTCCGCGAAAATATCATTGATGCCGATGTGGTAGTATTTGCAACCCCGATGTATTATTTCGGAATATCTGCCCAACTTAAAGCGGTTATTGATCGCTTTTATGCTATTAATGGCAAGATACACCGGCCCAAAAAAGCTGTCTTGTTGATGACTTATGCTAATACAAACCCCAGCGAAGCTAAGCCGATAGATTTACACTATGAAACTCTTATTAATTATTTGGGTTGGCAAGATGCCGGAAAAATAATTGCGTCGGGTGTATGGCCGGTTGGTGCGGTAAAACATACCCAATATCCTCAACAAGCCTATGAGCTGGGTAAAAATATCGGGTGAACATTATGACGTTTTTAAAATTTTGTTTTATATGGTTTTGCAGTGCTTGGGTTTTGCTTTTTGCAGATCCGGCACAGGCTGCGGAGGAACAAAATATGGCAATAACTATAAATATATATTATACCGGCAAAGATGGAAATGCTCGCAAGTTTGCTGAAGAAATGGAACAAAGCGGCACTGTTGCAGCCATTCGAGCCGAAAACGGAAACAGACGATATGAATATTTTTACCCAAAAAATGATGCTGAAACCGTGCTTTTGATAGATAGTTGGGAAAGTCAAGCCGATATAGACAAGCATCACGCTTCGCCGATGATGAGCAAAATCATTGAGCTTCGCAACAAATATGATTTACATATGAAAGTTGAGCGCTATCTTGAAGATAAAAGCGGAATTCCCAGTCAGGATAAAAATTTTATTAAAGAATAGCGGTATATTAATTGAGATATATGGAGGTGTAAATGACCAAAGTAATGATAATTAACGGCAGTCCGCGTAAAAATTTTAATACCGCAAAACTGTTGAAAGAAGCGGCACGCGGAGCCGCAGAAACCGGAGCGGAAGTTGAAATTGTTAATCTGTATGATTTGAACTATAAAGGCTGCATCAGTTGCTTGGTTTGCAAGCGCAAAGGAATTGCCCAAAGTGGATTGTGTTTCTATAAAGACGAATTGACACCGGTGCTGGAAAAATGTCTTAATGCTGATGCAGTAATCATTGGCTCGCCGGTGTATCATAGCTATCCCAGCGGAATGTGCCGCGCCTTTATGGA
>CADBMA010000128.1 GCA_902795665.1 uncultured Rhodospirillales bacterium | reverse complement strand
CTTGCGCCTATCCATACATGGTTTTTAATTATAATATCATCTGGAACATTAAGCGGATGTCCGTTATATTCATTGATCATTGTATGTCCGTCACCGCAACGGATAATGCATTCGGTAGCAATGGCGCAATTGTCACCGATTTGAATTTTGGCGCCTGATTTTTCTTTAGCAAGCAACGAGACATTGTTATTAATAAGACAGTGGCGGCCAATGCTGATTGAACATCCGTCGGCAATATAAAAAAATACGTCATACATACGATTGCGGCCGGAAGATTTGATTGAAAATGAGTTGTTGTCACCGACTATTACCAGCTTGCAATCGCTAAAACGCTGAGGCATTTCAATGCGGATATTGTTGTTATTGCCGTTAATTTTGATATCAAGCCCCGGAAATCCCTCTGGTCCGAGGGAGTGTTCTACACCGCGTTCAACAATAACAATAGAATTGTTGGCCCCCCATACTTTTAATAGATTTTGTTCCTGCATTCTGCCTCCGTTTGCTAATGGTAGCAATTTATCAAGCTTATTAATTTAAGTCAATGATATAAAAAAAACCTCTGCTCTAAGAGCAGAGGGAAAAATTATTCTAATTTTTTGGCTTTTAAGATGCTGTTGGGAAACAGCGTGTACACGTTGTACACAAATCTATCCCCCGGCACCGGAACAAAGTCGATATTGTTCGGTGTTACAAACAGCAACTTATTTTCGGTGGTGACAATGCACCAGTAGTTAGACGGCATAATTGGAAGCCGTGTGCACATTTTTATCGGAAATGTGCCATAGACTTCGGCCTCGATAGGGTCGCTGGCTACGAGATATTGTCCTAAATCAGGATATTCATTCTCGTTGGCGCCCTCGCCGCCGTTATAATTGTGGCCATTCATCTCCTCAATCTCGTTTTCGCAGAAAGAGGAGACTTTGAAGCTGACTTCGTCGCCGACGTGCAGCTCGTGAGGATAGCGATAACGGAGCAAATAGTAATACTTGCCGTTATTGCAGCGCATAACATACGCTCTGAACGGATAGCACATTGACCTCCTGATTACACATTCCCATATATGGGTAATGGTATAGGTGGTCTGTGCTACTTGTCCGCCGGTGTTTCCACCAGTGTTTTCACCAGTATTTCCACCGGTATTGTCACCGCGACTTCCACCACCGGTATTACGCCCGTTGTCGTAACCGTGTGTGGGGTTGTCGCTACGCCAGTTGTTGTCTTCTTTTTCGCAAGCAGTAATTGCAAATGCGAGAAAGATTAATCCTGTGATAAAGAAAATCTTTTTCATATTTTTATTATTTATTAATAATTTTTTACTGGGAAATATTATACTCCGTTTTGTCCAAAAGTACAACATAATTTTTTTATATTTTTGATGTTTATAAACTCTCTGTAAACTATATTTTGTTATATAATGCATATATATTATGAAACGGAGTTGTAAAAAATATGGAAATCTGCCTGCACAATGCCACTTTGCTTAATGGATATTCAACCATGCCGAACTGCGGCGTGCTGATAAAAGAGCATAAGATTGTTGACGTTTTTAATGAGAATCGCTTTCGTCAAAAGCAATTTAATCAAAATGTGCAATTTATTGATCTTAAGGGCAATTATCTGGCACCGGGGTTGATTGATACCCATATTCACGGTATCGGCGGTTTTGGTACTGAAGATGTGAACGAAGAATCTATTTTGAAAATGTCCGAAATTTTGCCGCAATTTGGAGTTACGTCTTTTATCCCTACACTTTATTCGGCGCCAAAAGATAAACTTTTTAAGGGCATGATTAGTATTTTGCGAGCCATGGGGCGTGAAAAAGGCGCCAAAATTCTTGGTATGCACCTTGAAGGACCGTTTATATCTCCGGAACGATTGGGAGTTCAGACTCCTGATTCGATAAGCGCGGTAGACATTGAATATATGCGCGAAATTATTGCTCTGGGGCAAGGGAATATTATTAATATGACGGTAGCGCCTGAGCTTAAGGGAATGCGCGAACTGGCATTGCTTTGCATAGACCAAGGAATTATTCTGCAAGCCGGTCATACCAATGCAACATATCAGCAAATGGTTGAAGCCATGCAAGCCAGAATTATGCACGTGACCCACTTGTTTAATGCAATGAGCCGAATGCATCATAGAGACCCAGGGGTTGTCGGAGCAGTGTTTATCCATCCGGAACTCTCTTGCGAGATTATTGCTGATGGTTTTCACATTAATCCTGATATTATTAAATTTTTATTTCGTTGCAAACCTGTTGACAAAGTTGTGCTGGTTACGGACTCTTTAAAACCAACCAAACAAAAAGCCAAACAATTGTTTGCAAACGGCGAAGAAGTTTATCTTGACAAATGTTTTGTGCGCAAGTCTGATAATGTGATTGCCGGTTCGGCTCTGACAATGATTGATGGCGTTAAAAACATGGTTTCTTTCGGTTTAAGCTTGGAACAAGCAATACAAACAGCATCATACAATCCGGCTACGATTATGAAGCAAGAGCATCTGGGACTTATTGCTCCGGGGTATGATGCCGATATGATTGTGCTGAGCAAGAACTTAAATGTTCTGAAAACTATCATTAAAGGAAATATTTTTGATAAAGGAATTTGCAGATGAGAGTAATTTTAAAACCCAATCACCAACAGGCATCTATTTGGACTGCCCATTATATTGCAAACAAAATAAAGTCTTTTGCCCCAACATCGGAGCGTCCCTTTGTTTTGGGGCTGCCCACCGGCTCTACTCCGCTTGAAATTTATGCTCAGTGGATAAAAATGTATAAAAACGGCGAATTGTCATTTGCCAATGTAATTACCTTTAATATGGACGAATATGTGGGGCTGGACGCACAACATCCGCAAAGCTATCATCATTTTATGTTTGAAAATTTGTTTAATCATATCGATATCAAAAAAGAAAATATCCATATTTTGAATGGTGTTGCAGCCGATTTGGAGCAAGAATGTGAAAATTATGAAAAAGCAATCAAAGACTGCGGCGGTATTCATGTTTTTTTGGGCGGTATCGGCGAAGATGGGCATATTGCCTTCAACGAACCTTTTTCATCTTTAACTTCACGCACCAGAATAAAAACTTTGACCAGCGATACGATAAAGGTTAATTCTAGATTTTTTGATAATGATATAAACAAAGTTCCGCATCAAGCCTTGACTGTAGGTGTGGGGACATTGATGGATGCACAAGAGGTTTTGATTTTGGCGAGTGGTGCCAAAAAGGCCAAGGCTGTATATCATGGAATTGAAGAGCCGATAAGCCACAAATGGACAATCAGCGCCCTGCAGAATCATCGCCATGGAATTATTGTCTGCGATGAAGATGCGGCTTCAAAATTGGAGCCGGAAACAATAAAATATTTTAAGGATATTGAAAAATAGACAAAATATGTTGACATGATTTGATATATTTGCTAGATTTTATCCAGATATAAATTATTAAAAATAATTAAAAATGAAAGAATTTAAAATTAAAAATTTTTCTTGGAACAATCTGCTCATTGTCGCTATTATTGTCGACATCATTGCCTGCCTGTTCTTTTTCAGCTGTTTCTTTGTTGAAACATATGATACTTTGGCCAAGGCCTTTATTTGGACCGGAATGCTCGGCGCAGTAATACTTATCGTGTATGCAATCCCCTATGTTGCGTGGTTTGTTGCATCATGCGTAAGGTACGCTTGCGGCAGATATTAAAAAAAATAAAGCTCGTTGTATAACGAGCTTTATTTTTTTTAGATTATATCCGCCACACTTTTTTGACCCTCATAAGCCTGATTCATATTGAAAAAGGCATTAATTGTTATGTCATCATAGCGCAGCTGGTATAATCCATTTTTTTCTATCATCTCTCTTTTTTCACCCAGCCAGTAATAGTTACCAAAGTTTTTGGTAGCATAGAACTGCTCCGGACGAAGAGAAATGACGTCTTCCGGGGTCAAAATCCCCATATAGGCTCCTCCCTGCACCCAATGGCGCTTGAGAAGCCCGTTGGCGCGTCGCCCTCCGGACTTGCGATATCGCGTCATGCAATTGACGCAATACTCGTCGTCCTTACCGCCGTTTACAGCCTTAAAAAAGTTGCTCGGCCCTTGCCGATATTCTCCATCCAAGCTATAACCAGTAACGATTTCTCCGCCCATGTTATACATGAACAATGCGCATCCGATGATTTGCTCATCGGTGAGCTTTCGCCCGTCAAAATGCTTGAAGAATGGGCACAGACGATGCTTGATATGATACAAGCACCATTCTTTGCCCGTCTTTTTGCTGATGACGGGGTCAGACTCTTTGACGAGGCTGCCGTCGGGCTTGACGGTGACACCATACCATGTGGTCCATCTGGCACCGCAATGGTATGGTTTTCCCTCTCCCTTATCCCCCTCGATAAGAGCTATAAACACGAAGATATCTTCGCTTAGCTCCTCGGCGCGCCGAACGTTGTATTCAGCAGCGCTTTCTTGTCGAGCTCTGAACTCATTTATCATTTGTACAATGGCATACGTAACCATGACGCAGCCAAAGATGAGGGCGAGGTTGCCCCAGAGTTTATTTTTGTTGATTTTCATAATTTTAAAATAATTTGGTTAAACTGTGTAGAGTTTACCACTTTTGTCTAAAAAAGTCAAGACATCAAGAATATCTTGATGCCTTGGGGGTGGTTAAATTTGATTTATAACAAGATTTTTATTTGTTTGAGGCAACCAAGATCACCCCTTCTTTAACACCGGTAATTTTTACAATATCCCCGCTTTTTAAGCCGTCAGGACATTCTACCAACCAGACTGTATCGCCGACTGCAACTTTGGAACGTCCGTCTATCACATCTTGCACCAGCTTAAAACTGCGCCCGATATATTGGGCGGCAGCATCATTCAAATGCTCGGCCTCGCGGGGAACTTTGACCAAGTGCATAACCTTGCGATAAGCATATAAGCCGATAACCGCAAAAATTGCCGAGATGATTGAAAAAATGACCACTTGTTCAGTCAAACTCAGTACGTAGAACATTACAATCAGGCTCATTAAACAAGCCGAAAAACCAAACCAAATCAGATAGGTTCCGGGGACAAAAAACTCAATCAAAATCAAAGTCAAGCCGATTGATAACCATTGTATATAAGACATTATTATCTCCTATTTTTGAGGTTTATCTTTAACAACTTCTTTAGCAATCTCGGCAATGCCGGCCAGAGAACTCATCAGGTTTTGAGTATCAACCGGCAGCATTAACAGCTTTTGATTGGGAGATGTAACAATGCCTTGCAAAGCTTCAACATATTTTAGCCCCAAGAAATAATTAAGCGCCTTGCTATTGCCGGCGGCAATTGCCTCGGACATCATTTTGGTTGCATTAGCTTCAGCCTCGGCGGCACGTTCACGGGCTTCAGCAGCGCGAAATGCAGCTTCTTTTTCACCTTCGGCTTCTAAAATACGTGACTGTTTTTCGCCTTCTGATTTCAAAATTTCAGCCTGACGAATGCCCTCTGCTTCCAAAATATTGGCGCGTTTTTCGCGCTCTGCTTTCATTTGGCGAGCCATCGAATCAATCAAATCACGCGGCGGGGTGATATTTTTGATTTCAACACGGGTTACCTTGACACCCCAAGGAATCGTGGCTTCATCAACCACTGACAGCAAACGATGATTGATTGAATCGCGCTGTGATAAAAGTTCATCAATTTCCATACCGCCGATAACAGTACGGATATTGGTCATAATCAAATTAAGAATTGCCTGATCAAGGTTGCGAACTTGGTATGCGGCATTGGCAGCCTGCTGAATTTGAAAGAACAAAACTCCGTCAACTTCAACCATGGCGTTGTCTTTAGTAATAACTTCCTGCGGAGGAACATCCAGCACCTGCTCCATGCGACTGATTTTGGCTCCGACTCGTTCTAAAATCGGGAATAAAATGTGAAATCCGGGTTCTAATGATCGGGTATATTTTCCTAAAAATTCAACTGTATATTCATATCCTTGGCGGACGATGACAATTGATGATGCCAAGGCTACCAAAATTACTATCAACAAAACCAGAGCTACTGTTTCCATAATTTCCTCCATAAAATTTGTGTATGAAGGTATTTTATTATCAATCGTAGATAATGCAATAAATTATTTGATAATATCAGCTATCTTTGTGAATAAAAAAAACTCCAGAAAGCCTCAGCTATCCGGAGTTGCTAACCAAAAACATGAAAAATGAAAAAGATCGCAGTCTCTCGACTGTGGCTTGCACAGAGAAAAAAACTCTGTACACAGATAACGTATGCTGAAAAAACGTTCTTTCAAAAAAACTAGAAGGTCTGTAGCAAATCTTTTCGAATATTTTTGATGTTTTCAAGTTATAATGTTTGTAGTAAAAGTAGTAAAGTAATTGGAATAAATATAAAATATTGTCTTTCTTATACGCTTTTTATTTTTTTTGTCAAGTATATTTTAATTTTTTATTGCATTTTAACGATACATATGTTCTAATCCCCGCCATCGATAACAGCTAGAAGGATTTTTTATGTACGAAAAAGCAAATATATTTGATATGCTTATGTATTTGTGTGTTTATAACAAAGCCACCAATTCTTTTTCGGCGCATAATACTTTTGCCGGTTATCCAAAAGATATAACTATTTTATCCGCAAAAAGTTGAT
>CADBMA010000127.1 GCA_902795665.1 uncultured Rhodospirillales bacterium | reverse complement strand
TTTGATATATCAAGGTTACTTATTGAAAACTATTTCAAAACTTATTATTATGATGAGAGTTTCAGATGTTTGACGGAGAAGACAGTTGCTGATTTTTAGTTTTGTAATAATGGTTGCAATCAGTATAGCATGGCTTGGATATGTATGGCTTTATTTCAGCTCTCGATTGGTCGGAGTTGATTTTATGTCTTTAGGAATAACCGATATGTCTCTATATCTACTGGTCACCGTTGTTCCGATTGCAATGCTATGGTCTTTATGGGGGCGTTTTTGTTCTCTGCGCCAAAGCGCCATGCTGCAAAAGCAACTTTCTTTGTTATCCGGACAGATTCGCCAAACACAAGAATATTCTGATATAGTGGCTCGCATATTGTTGAAAAACGGTCAGCAACAGGCTCATGCATTTGCGCTGAGCAAAATTGAACTCTATATTAGCGAAATGAACGAAATTTTATATGATATACTCAGTCGATACAATCTGCTGCAAGAAAATAAATTAAAAGAGCTATGGCAAAATGTCAGCCTTGGAAATCGTTGGAGTTTTGCCAAGGCCTTTGTCGATTTGCATAACCACAATGAAAAATTTGATGATAATTTAATTGCATTGACCAAAAAGCATCTTCTCTTAAACGGAAGCATTGCCGAATTTTGTGCACGATATACGCGCTTGTTGGGGTTGTTGAAAGACCATGATGAAGAAAACATTCTGCAAGATATTATCGAAACCGGAGTATTTGGTCGCGTTTTTGCTATTTTTTCTACAGTTATGAAGAAAATCAACAAAGCTGAAAAAATAACCATTAAAGAAGATATCAAAGCTGAAGAAGGCTATGCGGAGTTAAAGCCTGAAGAGCGCTTTTTCTATAAAATAGAAAATTCTGAAACAACAGATTCGCATGATAACGACAAATTTTCGTCACCACATAAGAATGTGCTAAAAAAATTATGGTCAAAGTTTTTTGTTCATCATGAGCATGATATAGAACAGGAAAATACCCCCGATCCTTTTTCTATGGCGCTGGAGCGTAGTTTTGGCGATAACTCCAAAAATATCGTGACAAGCACGGCAAAACTATCTTTCTTGGGGCCAAAAACAGAAGATACGCCAACAGCCTCTGAAAGAGATGCATCAATTAAATTTGCCGCAACCTCAAACGTTAAAACAACAAGCGCAAATGAAAAAATTGCAGCAACAAAAAATTCTCAAAATTCAGGTACTCGCTTTGCTTTTTCAAATACCGATAAAACAATTAAAAATCTTCAAAAAGAATGGGAAGAAATGAAAAAAAACGATCTGTTATCTTCTAAGCGGGAACAACAAGCAAATGAATAAGTTTGTCGGCTATCTGGTGTACTTGTTTGTTGCGCTGGTGTCGTTTGATGCACAAGCCGAAAAACTACCGTATATTGCACTCTATGGAGACGCCAAATATAACGGCGGCTGGCAATCTTTTGATTATGCCAATCCAGACGCTCCCAAAGGGGGCAGGGTAGTTTTGCCGGCTTATGGCACATTTGATAATTTCAACCCATTTATCTTCAAAGGCATTGCGGCAACACAGGTTGCTGACTTAACCCTCGATTCGCTGGCAGTTGTGCCGGCCGATGATGTAACCGTGGCTTATCCGCTGATTGCGGAGTCGTTTGAACTTACTGATAAATACGTTGGATTTTTCTTGGATAAACGCGCCAAATTTAGTAACGGTTCTCCTATTCTGGCCGATGATGTAATATTCAGTTTTAACAGCCTTATCGAAAAAGGCTCCCCTCTTTACAAAATATACTATGCCGATGTTGATAGAGTTGAAAAGATTAATAATCATCATGTGCGCTTCTGGTTCAAACAAAATAGCAATAATAAAGAATTGCCCTTAATTATATCTCAAATGAAAATATATTCGACTCAAGATTGGCATGATAAAGATTTTGCCAAACCAATTCTAAAAGCTCCTCTGGGCAGCGGTCCGTACATTTTAGAGGATTTTACCCCTAACAAATATCTGGTTTTTAAGCGTAACCCTAATTATTGGGCCAAAGATATTCCATCACGCCGCGGATTTTATAATTTTGACGAAATACGCTATGACTATTATCAAGATACAACCGTAACCCTACAAGCTCTGTTTGCCGGAAACATTGATATGCGCGAAGAATATATCGCCAAAATATGGGTGACCGGATATGATAACGATTTGGTTAAAAGCGGCAAAATAATCAAAGAAAACATTGCTCACAACAATACCGCCCGCCTGCAAAATTTTGGTTTCAATCTTCGCCGTGCCAAATTTGCCGATTCGCGGGTGCGTGAAGCAATTGATTGGGCTTTCAATTATGAATGGGCGGGCGAAAATTTATTTTATAATCAATATAATCGCCTGTTTAGCTATTTCAGCAACAGCGGAATGGAAGCCAAAGGTTTGCCGCAAGGTAAAGAATTGAATATTCTCAATCAATACCGCGATCAATTGCCGGAGAGTATATTTACTCAAGAGCCTTCAAATCCGGTATATTCCGACATTGCGTCATCACGCGAAAATTTGCGCCACGCCGTAAAATTGCTTAATGACGCCGGATATGATTTTGTTGATGGCAAAATGACCAATCTGCAAAGCGGTGAGCCGTTAGAAATAGAAGTTTTAAGCAACTCTGCCAACGGCAGCTCGTTCACGCGGGTTATGCTGCCGTTTATAAATAATCTGGCCAAGATTGGAATTAAGGCCAAGTTTCGTAATGTTGAAGTAAATGTTTTCAAAAATAGGCTGGATAATTTTGATTATGATATGGCAATTATAACCTTTCCGATAAGCCAGCTTCCGGGAAATGAACAAAAAGAATTTTGGGGCAGCGCAGCTGCGGATATTAAGGGCAGTTCAAATTTGCTGGGCATCAAAAATCCGGTAATTGATAAGCTGCTTGATGGTTTGGTTTCAGCACAGAGCAAAGAAGAATATGCCGCATATATTCAAGCTCTGGACAGGGTATTGCTTAATGGCCACTATATGATTATGCAATGGTATTCGCCGCACCAGCGAATTGCATATCGCAATCGCTTTGCCCGAAGACAAACTGACTTAAAAGTTGGATTTCAGCCTGATACATGGTGGATAAAAGAGGAAAAATAAATGCGCAACTATATCTTAAAAAGACTGCTTCTGATTCCGGTAACCTTGTTCGGGATTTTGCTGATTAATTTTGCCATTATTCAGATGGCTCCCGGTGGTCCGGTTGAGCACGTTTTGGCGCAATATCGCGGCATGAATACCGACGCCAAATCACAATTGACATCATCGGTGCAACTCAACAATAACACAAGTCGTTATCAGGGGGCGCAGGGCGTTCCTGAAGAGTTGGTTGCCGAGCTTGAAAAACAATTCGGATTTGATAAACCGATACACGAGCGTTTTTGGAAAATGATAAAAGATTACGCAAGATTTGACTTTGGACGCAGCTATTATCAAGATAAAGGCGTTTGGGAGCTGATTGTTGAGAGAATGCCTGTCTCAATTTCGTTAGGATTATGGTCAACACTGATAATTTATCTGATTGCAATTCCCCTAGGAGTACGCAAAGCGGTTAAAGATGGCTCCAATTTTGATATCTGGACATCTTTTGCGGTAGTCATCGGTTCAGCGATACCGGTATTTTTATTTGCAGTTTTTTTGATAGTCTTTTTGGCCGGCGGAACTTATTGGCACTTGTTCCCGCTACGCGGCTTGACTTCTGATAATTGGGAAAGCTTGAGTTTTTTTGGCAAGATAGCCGACTATTTTTGGCATATTACTTTACCGGTTACAGCAATGGTCATCGGCGGATTCGCCAGCTTGACAATGCTGACCAAAAACTCTTTTTTAGAAGAGCTTAATAAGCCCTATGTCCTGACAGCCCGCGCCAAAGGTTTGACCGAAAATCGCATTTTATATGGACACGTTTTCCGCAACGCAATGCTGATAGTAATTGCAGGATTTCCATCATTATTAATAAAAATGCTGTTTACCGGATCATTGCTGATTGAAGTTATTTTTTCACTCAATGGACTGGGATTGCTTGGATATGAGGCAATAACCACGCGTGATTATCCGGTCATTTTCGGAACATTGTATATTTTTGCCTTGCTTGGATTGGTGCTAAAACTGGTAAGCGACATAACTTATTC
>CADBMA010000126.1 GCA_902795665.1 uncultured Rhodospirillales bacterium | reverse complement strand
GCTTCAAATTCTTCATTTTCGATAGTAACGGAATATTTCTTATTAAGACCGCTGGCTTTTAATTCTTTAGTTTTCATATTATTATTCTCTTTCTTGTTGAAACAAAAATGGTACGGGCGAAGGGACTTGAACCCCCACGACTTGCGTCATCAGATCCTAAGTCTGACGTGTCTACCAATTTCACCACGCCCGCACTAACGTAACGCATAGTAGCTGTTTTTTTACATAAATCAAGACCTAAAAATAAAAAAGTGGATTAAACCGCAATTTAATCCGGTTTCTATCATTTATTTGCAGTTCTTTTTCTTGCGGTGGTCGATACAATAAAGATTGACATTGCCGATTTATTAAAAGAACAAAAATCGGATAATTAGCCTTGCCAAATTGCAATAAATGTGTTTTTATCCGCTTAAATTTGAAAATAATGTATTTTGAGCGAAAAAATGACCAATAAAATCAATCCGCGCAAAACTTTTGCGATTATTTCTCACCCCGATGCCGGTAAAACCACTTTAACCGAAAAGCTCCTTCTTTTCGGCGGTGCCATTCAACAAGCCGGTGCCGTAAAAGCACGGGGCGAAAACCGCCACGCCCGCTCCGACTGGATGAAAGTTGAACAAGAACGCGGAATTTCTGTCGCCTCATCGGTAATGAACTTTGAATATAAAGATATTACTTTCAATCTTTTAGACACCCCCGGTCACGAGGATTTTTCCGAAGATACCTACCGTGTTCTTACTGCTGTCGATTCGGCTGTGATGGTCATTGACTCCGCAAAGGGTATCGAAACACAAACCAAAAAGTTGTTTGAAGTTTGCCGTTTGCGTAATGTTCCGATTATCACTTTTATCAACAAGCTTGACCGCGAGGGCAGAGATCCGTTTGAGTTGCTTGACGATATTGAAAAAACTCTTGCTTTGGATGTAACTCCTGCAAGTTGGCCGATTGGAATGGGAAAAGATTTTCTTGGCTGTTATGACCTGATAAACGACCAGTTGATATTGATGAACAAAACCGGCGATAAGTCGCAGATTAATGCTACCATTGAAACCTGCCAAGGTCTGGATGACAAAAAGCTGGACAAGCTTTTGCCGGCTCATGCTGTGGCAAAACTGCGTGAAGATGTTGAAATGGTGCGTGAGCTTTGCCCAAATTTTGACAAGCAAGCCTACCTCGATGGTGCGTTGACACCTGTATTTTTTGGTTCGGCAATCAACAATTTTGGCGTAAAAGAGGTTTTAGAAGGTTTGCACGAGCTGGCTCCGCAGCCTTTGCCGAGACCGACTGTCGAAAGAGATGTTAAACCTGAAGAAAACAAAGTTACAGGCTTTGTTTTTAAGATACAAGCCAATATGGACCCCAAACACCGCGACCGCATTGCTTTTATGCGTATTTGTTCGGGGCACTTCAAACGCGGCATGACCTTGACCATGGTGCGCGACGGAAAACCGCTCAAAGTTGCAACTCCGGTGATGTTTTTGGCGCAAGAGCGCGAACTGGCAGAAGACGCATTCCCCGGAGATATTATCGGCATTCCCAACCATGGACAGTTGAGGATTGGCGATAGCTTGACCGAGGGCGAAAAATTGCATTTTACCGGAATTCCGAGTTTTGCACCGGAATTGCTGAAGTCAGTTCGTTCACTTGATCCGTTAAAATCAAAACATTTGGGTGATGCTTTGAAACAAATAGCCGAGGAGGGCGGAGCAAGCATTTTCAAGCCGATTATCGGTGCTGAGTGGATTGTCGGCGTGGTCGGAGTTTTGCAGTTTGAGGTTATGGCAGACCGCATCAAAAACGAGTTCGGTTTGCCGGTGATGTTTGAGTCGACTCAATACTACACCGCCCGTTGGGTAAGTTGTGAAGATAAAACAGTTTGGAAAAAGTTTTATGACACAAACCAGATGAATATTGCGCTCGACAATAACGGGCAGAATGTGTTTTTGGCTCGTAATGCATGGCACTTAAACAAAATTAAAGAAGATTTTCCCGAGCTGGTTTTGAGTAAAACCCGCGAACAGGTAATAAACTGATTTAAAACTTGCATAAAATAGGGTTATCTTGTATATCTCGTTATAAAATAACGGAGTATTTGATTATGTTCGGCAAATTTGAACGTACAGTAGCTAAACGCTACCTTAAAGCCAAGCGCAAAGAGGGCTTCATATCGGTAATTACCGGTTTTGCCTTTACCGGAATAGCTTTGGGAGTGGCAACCCTGATTATTGTTATGTCAGTAATGAATGGTTTTCGCAGTGAACTCTTAGGGCGAATTTTGGGTATCAATGGCCACATCGGTATAGTGTCTAACAGTGGCATGCCATTTAATAACTACAAACAAGCAATAGCAGACATCAACCTTATTGATAATGTCGAACAGGCAATCCCCATGATTGAAAAACAACTGCTGGTTTCTTCAGGAAGAGCCGCAGAAGGGGCAATGATTCGTGGATTGCGGCGTGAAGATATTGAAAACAAAGAAACCCTGCGCAATGGTGTTGCTGCTATCAATATGGATGAATTTGTCGAAAATAATGTTTTAGTCGGCTATCGGTTGGCTCAAAAAATGGGCTTGGTTACCGGAGATGAAATAACCCTCATTTCTCCAAATGGCAAAATTACCGCATTTGGTACGGTTCCACGGATGAAATCATACCGCATTGCCGGAACATTCAACCTCGGTATGTATGAATACGATGCCAATTTCATATTTATGCCGTTGGATACAGCACAAACCTATTTTGGCATTGGTGATACAGTTACCAATATAGACGTTACACTTAAAAATCCCGAGCAGCTTAACCAAACTCGTATGATTATCCGCGATGGTATTGGTGATGGGGCATATATTTTTGACTGGAAACAATCAAATGCAGCCTTTTTTAATGCAATTGATGTTGAACGCAATGTAATGTTTTTGATTTTAACATTAATAATTTTGGTTGCGGCATTTAACATTATCACCGGACTGATTATGCTGGTCAAAGATAAGGGGCGCGATATTGCGGTCCTGCGTACTATGGGAGCCACCAAAGGCATGATTATGCGTATATTTTTCATGGATGGCGCATTTATTGGTGTGGTTGGAACGGCTATCGGGGTAATCTTGGGAGTTTTATTCTGCGAAAATATTGAAAATATCCGCCAGTTTTTGCAAAATATCTCCGGTCGTGAATTATTTTCGGCAGAAATTTATTTCTTATCGCGCTTGCCGGCACAGATCAATCCAAACGAGGTGATTATGATTGTGCTTATTTCCTTATTGCTTTCATTCTTAGCAACCATATATCCGGCATATCGCGCTGCAAAAATGGATCCGGTGGAGGCTTTGCGTTATGAATAATATATTATCTTTACGAAATGTAAGTAAATCATTTACCCAAGGCGGGCAGAATTTAGAAATTTTAAAAGGTGTAAATTTTGATATTAAAGAAGGTGAAGTTGTGGCTCTTATCGGCCCGAGCGGATCCGGAAAATCAACATTGCTACAAATTGCCGGCTTGTTGGAGCAACCAACTAACGGAAAAGTTTTGTTACATGGTTATGATTGTTCAGAGTATGGCGATAAAGTGCGTACTTCTTTGCGTCGTGACTTTTTAGGTTTTGTGTATCAGTACCACAATCTTTTGCCGGATTTTAATGCGCTGGAAAACGTTATGATGCCGCAACTTATTGCCGGTAAAAAATATTCAGCAGCACAAGATCGTGCTGAGTGGCTATTAAGCAAAATGAAACTCGATAAACGCTTTGATCATCGACCAGCCGAACTTTCAGGCGGAGAACAGCAACGTGTTGCCATTGCCCGCGCACTGGCCAATACTCCAAAACTGCTCTTGGCTGATGAACCAACCGGAAACCTTGATCCTCGAACATCAGATATTGTTTTTGAAGCATTAATGAATATAATAAAAGAAACCGGATTGGCCGCTTTGGTAGCTACCCACAATATGGAACTGGCCAAGGCAATGAACAGACAAGTCAGCCTTAAAGATGGCAAGCCGGTGGAGTTAGGGATATCGTCAATAATAGATAGTAAAAATTTTTATTAGGAGAAAATATGAAAAAGATTGTTTTACCATTTGTTGCGGTAATTATTATGGCGTCAGGAGTTGAAGTTCTTGCAAAATATAATCCTCCGGCCAATTATATTACAAATTCTCAAAAGACTGCAATGTATCAAATGAATATGTATGATGCAGATCAAGACGGACGTTTGAGCTTGGAAGAATTTTCCGGTAAAGCCAAAGTTGCAGAAACCAGAGAAACTCGCCGACAAAAACGTCAAGCCAAAAAAGAAGGCGTATATCAAGAGCCGGATGAGCAATTCAAAACTATCGACGCTAATGATGATGGTTATATCACTCTGAAAGAAATGGAAACCTACATATCCAAACAAACCCAAAAGACCAAAGGTAAAGTTAAATATTATTAAAAAAATGCCCATAATGGGCAATTTTTTTAATATATGCGGAAGTTATTTAGCTTTTTTTATGTTGTGATTAACTTTGTTTTTGCTTGTTTTTTCAAGAGATGAAATAATTTCATTTATCTTTTTTTCATCAAACTCAGCTGGCGTATGTTTTTCTTTGCCATGCTTGATTTTATGCATGAGATCCTCTTTATTAATTTCACCGCTGATATCTTCTTTTTGCAATGCATGATTCCATTGAAAAACAGCCTCTGATTTGCGTCCGACCTCCCAATAAGCATCACCCAAGTGGCTATAAATTACTGATTCAGAGGGAGATATTTCTGAAGCCTTTTCCAAATATTTTACAGCTTCATCATAACGCCCAATTTGATAAAAGGCCCATCCGAGACTGTCTACAATTCCTCCCTCATGAGGTGACAAATTATAAGCATTGACTATATATTGAAAGGCTTCCTCAATATTGCGGTTGTCCCGAATAAGAATATATCCCAAATGGTTTTGTGTCAGCGAGTCGGAAGCAATTTCGATAGCCTCGCGCAAATATTTTTCGGCATTATTTGCATCATGCATGGCGTCATATACCATTGATAGCATAATCAATAATGACCATCTTTCTTTTCTCTGAGAAGGAATATAATATTCCAAAGCTTTTTTGTAATAAATTGCAGCATCGCGATAACGTCTGGTCATCTGCATAACTTCGCCCAAATTAGAATATATTTCAGCATTAGGTTTGTAGTTCTTTGATATTGTGCGCAAAATTTTCTCGGCTTCATTATATTTTTTCAGCCTTATTAAATTATAGACAATTTTCATCTGAGCCGAATAGTAGCTATTTCTGTTTGGCGTAATACGCCGATATACCTCATTTGCCTCCGAGAATAGCTCTTTGCTTTCCAAAATATCTCCGCATAGCATTTGCGGCAAATCATAATCAGGATTTGCATAAGATGCTAAAGAAGCAAACAATAGAGAAACTTCTTCATCTCCGCGCAATATCATTGCAATATCGAACAAAACTTCAGCTGCGCCAATAGATGGAGAAGTTAGAATCGGTGCAGCAGGAGCTTTTTTATTCTTAATATTTTCGATAATATTTTTAGTATCAACTGCTAACGGATTTTCAACCATATTCAGAACTTTTTTTACCTTTTCCGGATTGTTTTGACGTTGATAAAAATTGCTGATAACCTGAATAGGAAAGATTGATAATTGCATTCCGCGTATGGACATCAATTTGGAATAATATTTATCAGCATCGTCAATTTTGTTCATATAATCGCTAATCATTCCGGCGTGCAGCAGATATATAGGGATAGATTGCTGATTCTTAGACAAAGGAGCAAGAGTGCGAATGGCGGTATCATACTTGTCAAGTCCGGCATAGCTCCACGCCTTTAGCATTGGGGTTAATAAAATATCCGCAAATGGATTTTTTCCTTTGTCAATATATTCAATTGCTTTTTCATAGTTGCCTTGTTTTATTTCATAAACAGACTTAATGCTATAAATCATCAAGCTACCGTCATTATGTTGCAAAGCTTTATCCGCATATATGGCAGCCTCTTCAACTCGTCCTTGTGACGTAAGCATGATATAAAGCTGGCTTGATAGCATCTGATTGTCCGGAGCATTTTTTTCTGCCAGCATATAATAATCGGCAGCAGCATTCAAGTCATGCCGCAAATGTGCCACTCTTCCCGCAAGATAGCTCCCATATGTGCTGCCGGACGAGTTTACATATTCATTCCTAGGTAAATTTGTTGCCTGATTTTGAGTAATTGTGCAACAAGTATTGGTAAAAACTATCCCCACCAGAACAGCCAAAGCAAAAGCCGTTTTTTCCATTAATTTGCTCCGTTATAAACAAAAAACAAACTCATGTTAGCTGAATTTATTCAAGAGTACAATAGAAAAAAATACGGAAAGAATAAAGATAACATAATTATTTGTTGCAAAAAATGTATGAACAGCATAGCATAACAATCATGATGGATACGAAAGAACTTTTAGAATGGTATTTGGCTTCCGGCGTCGATGCAATATGCGGCGACAAACCGGTGCAGTTTGATAACAAAGTGCAGATTGCTGCCGTTTCGGCAACAACAGATTCTCGTCCGGCAATTACCGATTTGGCGCAAATGAGCGTAACCGCTTGTAAAAACGCTCGTGAAATTTGTTCTCAGGCCTCCAGTCTTGAGGAGCTGGCCGCCGGTGTGGAAAAATTTGACGGCTGCGCACTAAAACTGACCGCCAACAAAACAGTATTTGGAGATGGAAACCCAAATGCAAAGATAATTCTTGTCGGTGAAGCCCCCGGCGCTGATGAAGATCGTATTGGCAAACCATTTGTCGGGCGTAGCGGACAGCTCCTTGATAAGATGCTTGCTGCTATCGGTATAGATCGCTCACAGGTTTATATTACTAATATTTTAATGTGGCGTCCGCCCGGAAACCGCACTCCGACAAGCGCAGAAGTTGCGGTTTGCTTGCCGTTTTTAAAACGCAAGATTGAACTTATCAATCCTGAAATAATTGTCGCTCTTGGAGCTCCGGCTGCCAATGCATTGCTTGATGCTGAAGAAACAATCTCCAAGATTAGAGGAAAATGGTTGGAATATTCTCCTCTTCCGGGGAAAAGTATCCCATTGTTGCCAACATTTCATCCGGCGTATCTGCTCCGCAATCCGGCGCAAAAGTCCAAAAGTTGGTTCGATATGCTGCGTCTGGCAAAAAAAATATCAAATAATTAGTTTTTTATTCATAAAATGTTGGCAATTTAAAATATATGCTCTATTATAAACAAAAATATGTATCAACTTTCGAGGAAAACGCAATGAATATCAGCAAAACAGTTTTAGGTCTGGCAGCAGTTATCATAGCTGTCGCTAATATTAATTCTGCTCGCGCAGCTGAAGCTAATAATATCAAAAATAGCGCGATATTGTTCAAAATTCACGATATTGTTCCGGTTAAAAGCAACGAGGGAGAGGTTGTCGGATGCGATTACAGCGCTACATTCTTCAATCGTTCAAACTTGACAATCCGCAGCGCCAGCTTGGATTTGAGCTGGAAAGATAATGCTATTGATGAAGTCATTACTCAAGAAAAGAAAGAAGATTCGGTGAAAAATAACCGCAATATGGGACGAGCCCGCAGTGTTACCGAGCGCAATACAGATAAAGTTATTGCAGGTTCTTTAGATGTTCCGACCATTAAACCTGTTGGTCAAGTTACAGTTAAGTCCAGAGTTAATTCAGACAGATGCTTTTTGATGTTGGACAATGCTCAGTTTCAGGTAAAGAACTGCAATGCTGAAAATGCACAAGGGCAGGCTGCAAACAGAAATCGCGGCGACATGGCTTGCGGACGTTTGTTCAAATATGTTTCAGCTGAAGATCCTCAGTATTATCTCGAATTCAAAGTAGTTTCTGTTGATGAAGAAAAGGCAGAGATTGAAGCAGCAAGAAATAAGCAAATGTCACAAACTGATGAAGCTTATAAAAAGGCATTAACAGCTATTGATGCAACAAACACAATTATTTCAGGTATTAAATAATCGTCTGTGAAAGGATGCTTAATGCTGAACAATACTAAGTTGGCAGTGTTGGTTTTGGTTGCGGGGATGTTGTCGGTATCCCCGCTCCATGCACAGTTTTTTGCTCCTGCCCAAACAGATTCCAATGCATTATCCCAAAATGGCATGCCTTCTGACAACCAAGCGGCATCAAATGTACAGCAGCAAAATGCACCGGAAGACACATCTCGTGTCTCAACTTGGGGCAAAGAAGCTGCAGCTCAACAAAATAATGTATCCCCATTTGATTATAGTACTGCAAAGTTCAAATCGCAGGTAGAGCAGGCGGCTCCAACTGCCAGATCGATATATTTTTCTCCTGAGGACGATAAAAGAGATCAAGAGCTGATTATGATGTATATGAAAGATTTTAGAGTCTATCGCAGCCCTTCAGGACAAACGCGTTGTTCTGCTCAGTTTGCTCTGGTCACAACCCTTCCGGCAAAATTGTCAAATATAAGTTATCGCTTGCAGTGGCCCAATATGGATACGGTGTTAACTTTCAGCAATGTCATGCCCGAGGTTGAAAATCATTATAATTATTCATTGCTTGGCGACGGATGTTATTCAATGGATAGATCGCCAAATATCATCATCAACCGTTGTCGCGTCAAAGGTCTGTCGCAACAGGCATGCGCTTCCAAGGTTAGATGGATTAACCGCGCGCAATAATATCAGGAGGCGCGGTGAAGAAAATATTTGCATATTTTTTACTACTTTTTCAGATGGGCATTTATACCTCTGAAGCTGTTGGTAGCGTTAAAATTTCAACGGACGAACTCTCGTCACAAATCATGCAGAAAAACTCTCTCAATGAAAATGATATCAACATATATCGTCAAATTTTTTCCGCCATTCGCCAAAACGATATTGATCAAGCCGACGAACTTATGGCAAAGCTTGGCGGCGATGTCTTAAAGGGGCATGTTCTGGCACAAAAATATTTAAGTGCCAAATACATATCTTCATACCAAGAACTGCAGGATTGGCTAAAAAAATATTCCTATCTTCCGCAAAAAAATGCAATTGCAGCTTTGGCTGTTACCAAAGCTCCGGGATATAAAAAAACAAAAAGTAAGCCGACAGTCAAAAAACTATACGCTCCATACGCATGGTATAAGGATTCGTATTCTCAGCTAAAACCCGAAGATCGAAAATTTGTTAAGCAAAAAATTGTAGAATTTTTGCAAGCAATACGCCGCACTGACAATAAAAAAGCTGAAGAAATTATGCATAATACTCGATTCCGCATGACTATACCCGACAAACGCTATGACGGGATGAGTTCCAATCTTGCCGCATCATATTTTTATGATGGTGACTATGAAAAAGCATTGCAATGGACATCAAAAGCCGTAAAACGTAGCCATGATGCCACAGCAGCATGGTTTGGCGGACTTGCGGCATGGAAACTGGGAGACTATCAAAAATCAGCATCGCTGTTTGCAAAAGTTAAAGATGACGATTTGTGGCTTAATGCCGCAGCTGCATATTGGGCATACCGCGCATATAACAAGTTGAATAAGCATGACAAAGCTGATGAATTTTTGCGCAAAGCCGCCAAATACAAACACACTTTCTATGGCATTTTAGCCAAAGTTCAATTGGGAGAAAATATTGAATATAACTGGGAACGTCAGGCATATTTGAATGATCTTAGCACCTCGGAATATTATAGCGAATTGCTAAAGTCACCAACTATAATGCGTGCGATTCTACTGCTTCAGGTAGGTGAGTATGAATTGGCTGAAAATGATTTGCGTAAAAATTATAGACGACTGAACGCCAAACAAAAAGAATTGGTTATGTTCATCAGCGACCAATATAGTCTGGCCAATATGAGTTTTGTTTTGGCCAACAATCTCAAAAACCATGAAAAAGACCGTGAATATGACAATTTTTTATATCCGGATCCGGATTGGAAACCCGCAGACGGCTGGAGGGTAAACCGCTCTTGGATACTGGCGCTTATTCGACAAGAATCATTGTTTATGCCCCAAATAAAGAGCCATGCCGGAGCTTGCGGGCTGATGCAGTTAATGCCGGCAACTGCCGCAATGGTTGCCAAGAACAAAGAATATAAAAAAGGCTGCAAACATTTGTTTGATAAAGCGCGCAACATGGAAATAGGCCAACAATATGTTGAGATGCTACTAGAGGATAAAAATATTGAAGACAACATATTCTTTTTAGCGGCAGCATATAATGGTGGACCGCATAACGTAAAAAAATGGGTTGAAAAACATAACTATGATAACGACCCACTAATGTTTGTTGAAATGATACCATGGCGCGAAACCCGTCTTTATGCCAAAAAAGTTGCGGCCAATTATTGGATTTATAATTCTCGCCGCGGCAAAAACAGCCAAAGTCTGCGCCAGTTAAAGCAAGGAAAGTGGCCGCAGTTAGATTAATTGATGTCAAATAGACAAAAAACATTTGCCAAAATTTTAAAATGTGATATCATTGCCGCAGTAAAAAATTCTTAAAAAATTATATATGGAAATGATTTTTGTGCTCACTCTCTTGGTCATACTAACAGGGTGTGGAATTAAGCTTTATAAAAAGCTTAACAATTTATTTGCCTTCTACGGAGGCATATTGGGTACAATTATAGCTTTTGTCATAAACACCTTCCAATGGTGTTTTTTGGCTTGGCTCGCCGGATTTATAATCCCCGGTGTCAACGCCGGATTGGGCATATTTTTAGGCCCAATCTATTGCGCATATTGCTGGATATGCAACAAGGAGAACAAATTTCTCTCCATAATATTCGGCATAAAATGAAAAAACCTCCGCTTCAGCGGAGGTTTTTTGCTTAAATTCTGCAATTACTCTGCCAATATCTTATATATATCAGCTGCCGTAGCTGCTTTTCTCAATTTAGAGCACTCAGATTCGCTGCGCATAATTCCGGATATTTCAGATAACGCGCTCAAGTGATCAGCTCCGCTATTTTCAGGAGTTAATAGCATAAATACCAAATCAACCTTTTGCCCGTCAACTGCGTCAAAATCGGTGCCGCCATTAACTCTGGCAAAAACGGCCTGTGTATGCTTTAGGGCAGGAATGCGCCCATGGGGTACCGCAGTCCCTTTTCCAAAAGCCGTAGAGCCAAGATTTTCACGTTCAAGCACTACATCAAAGAGTGTTCGCGCATCTACATTGGCGGTTTTAGCAGCCTGTTCGGCGAGATCGCGCAAAAGCTGACGTTTTGACTGTATTTGATCCAGTATCAAAACATCAGTTGCATTTAAGATATCAGATATTTTCATTCAGACTCTCTAAAAATTACTTATCTGCCTTTGGTTCAACCCATCCGATATTGCCATCTTTACGGCGATAAACCATGCTGATATGGTTGTTTGTGGCATTACGGAACATTTGAGCTGCTTCGTTTGCCAAATCCATATACATAACAGCCTCGCTAACTGAGCAAACAGGAATATTGGCGTCAGTTTCAGCAATTGTTAATGGTGCATCAATATTAATATTCATTTCTTCTTCGGTTTCAATAACCGGAAATACCGCGGCACTTGCCAATTCAGCCAATCCGGTTTTGCTCTTATGGTCTTTCAGGCGATTTTTATGCTTGCTTAAACGAACCACAATATGAGAGTTGGCATCATCAAACGCTGTATAAGGATCACTGCCCATGCCACTGCCTTTTAACACAATGTTTTTTGCAGGATGAACGGTAACTTCAGCTGAGAAATTGTCACCCTCTTTAGAAAAAGCAACATTGCATCCGATCGGATCGCTAAAATATTTGGTTACCGCATTCAAAACGTTTTCTTCAATATGAGCGCGCAATCTGTCGCTGATATCAACTTGTTTGCCTGTAAATGTAATTTTCATAATTTTTCCTTGCAAAATACTGTTATACCTAGAACTGCTATAATATCATATTTTTAGCATAATTCAATCTTTGTTTTGGATTAATTAACTTAAAAAAAGGTTAAGTTACATCGAAAAATTGTCACCAAGATAAACTTTACGAACTTCCTCATTGGCAACAATCTCGCTTGGCGTTCCTTCCATAAGTACGGTTCCTCCGTGCAATATATACGCTCTGTCAGTAATATCAAGAGTTTCGCGTACATTGTGGTCAGTAATCAATACCCCGAGACCGCGATTTTTTAGCTGTGATACCAAGTTGCGTATTTCTCCGACGGCAATCGGATCAATTCCGGCCAAAGGTTCATCAAGCAATATAAAATCTGGTTGGCTGGCCAATGCGCGAGCAATTTCCAGTCGTCTTCTCTCACCTCCGGACAAAGCCATTGCCGGAGATTTGCGCAGGTGAGCAATTGAAAACTCGTTCAATAATTCTTCCAGCATATTTTCGCGTTTATCTTCATTATCCACCACAATTTCCAAAATGGCTTTAATATTGTCTTCAACGCTAAGGCTGCGGAAAATGGAGGCTTCTTGAGGCAGATACCCAATTCCCATCTGAGCTCGGCGATACATTGGCAGACTTGTGATGTCCTGTCCGTTGATATGCACATCGCCATAATCTGGGGTAATCAAACCGGTAATACAATAAAAACAAGTAGTTTTTCCGGCGCCGTTTGGTCCCAACAAGCCGACAGCTTCACCGCGTCGCACATACAAAGACACATTACGCAAAACCGGTCTGTTTTTATATTTTTTACCGATGTTAAAAACTTCAAGGGTTGAATTTTTTGTTTTATCGAACATTGTGCCTGCCTTTTCTTATTTTGACTTTTTCTTTATGCTGTCTTCATAGATAACGCCGGAAACGCGATGCTTTCCTCCGGACTGCATTTTGCTAATTCCGGTATTAAGGTTGGTTTCTGCGCTGCTGCCCTGCATACGATTTCCGTTTTTAATAATTATAACATCGTCCAACAGTTTAACTGTTCCGCTATCGGGATAATAAATCCCTTTTGTGGCCGATATTTCTGCATCTGCGGTTTTAGTTTTTACATTACCGGTCATCTCTATTCTATCAATAGCAACGTTTTTCTGTTTTCCTTTTTTGAAGAACGTTTTGAGATGGTCTGCGCGCACATTATTCTTACCATTATCAACAACCACATTCCCATCTCCGGCAAAATCGCTGAGCGTAGTTTTGCCGTTGCCGTCTTTAGCCAAAACGGCGGTAAGAACATCAGCTTTTACGGTCAATTTTGGTCGTGACATCACCGCATTGCCAAAAGCCTTGAGCATTTGTTGGGCACGATATATTTCCACTTTTTCTTCGGCATATATATCCGTTTTCTCACCAAAAGCTTCAGCGGCAGCATGAATATCCGTTTTTCCTTTCAAAACAAAGGTCTCGGTTTCGGTATAATATTCAAATCCCTGAGCTTTCAATTGTCCATATTTACCATTGGCGCTTATAGGCATATCCCCATATGCTTTTGATATATTAGAATCATAAAACGCCTCGGCAGTATTAGCGGTCATTCCGTCGCTGTACACAATATCCACTTTTTCTTTTAATGAAAAAATTTTGGTATTTTGGTCATAAAAACCCACCGGAGCGCTGATATCAATCTTATGTTCATCAGAGGTCGGCATTTGCCCGTGTGGTTCTTTAATCTCAAAGATTTGCGATCCGGATTCGGTTTCGTCAATAGTCTCAGCCACAAAGCTGCTCACTCGATTCGCTTTATCTGTAACATACATTGTAGTTTTTTCGGCGTGCAGTTTTTCAATTTCCTGTTTGCCCGGCTTTGATATTTGCAAATTCAAATCCGTATGCTCGCGCAAACTTGGCAGCACCGCCAACAGCCCGACCAAAGCGGCAGCCGCCGCCGGAAATGCAAGTTTAATAAACCTCATTTTTCTGCGTTGACGGCGCAACCAAAGCTCATTCGAATTTACCTGTTTGTTTAAGGTATCGTCATTAAAAATTTTATCAAGTTGCTTAAGGTCAAACACTTATTACGCCGCTTTAACTACATTGTTGCCATTTGTTTCTTTTTTTTCAATTGTAAATCCGGCGCGCAAACAATCATGCAAATGTATAACCCCAACTGGTTTTTTATTTTCAACTGCAAACAGCTGAGTAATACTCTTTCCGTTCATAATATTGACTACTTCGGCCACCAAAATATCAGGCGAGGTAACCATTGGGTTCACAGTCATAATTTCTGTTGCTTTTTTTCCGAACAGTTCATCGTCTGTTGACTGAACCATTGCACGGCGCAGGTCGCCGTCAGTAATCATTCCCGTCAAATTTCCTTCGGCATCAATAACACCGACACACCCCAGCATTTTTGACGACATAGTCATAATAACTTGGCGAATATTTGCATTTTCATCAATCAATGGCATTTCATCTCCCGTATGCATCAGGTCAGAAACTTTTTGCAATATTGCGCCAAGTTTTCCGCCGGGGTGGCGTTGTTTATAGTCAGTTGCAGAAAAGCCTTTACGCTCCAGCAGTGCAACAGCGAGAACGTCGCCCAAAACAATAGTCGCGGTTGTTGATGATGTTGGAGCCAATCCCAGCGGGCAAGCCTCGCCGTCATTTGGCAGACGCAGCAAAATATCTCCGGCTTTACCCAAGGTGCTCTGCGGATTTTTTGTCATCGCAATCAAAGGAATGCCATATCTTTTGCAATAAACCAGAATATCTGACAATTCTTTAGATTCTCCGCCGTTTGAAATTGCTAACACCGTGTCATCATTGGTCAACATTCCCAAATCGCCGTGGCTGGCCTCAGCAGGGTGTATAAAAAACGATGGTGTTCCTGTCGATGCCAAAGTTGCGGCAATTTTGCGGGCAATATGCCCCGATTTTCCCATTCCGGTAATAATAACGCGTCCTTTAGTTTTTTGCATCAAATCCAAAGCCTCCACCAGCGAACTATCAAGTTCAGACTTCATCATATTCAAGGCTTCGATCTCTTTATCAATAGTGCGATAAGCGGATTCCAAATCTTTATTATTTGTCATATTCTTTTCCAAAAATAGTTAATAACAGTTCATAACACTGCCGTGTTACAATAAAAAAACGAATATCACATTCTCCTCTCAAAAGCAAGTTGTTTCTGTTAATATAATCTCTAAAATACTTGAGAGTTTTTCTTGATGATGTATATTCATAACCAACCCATTACCAATAGGAGGGAATATGAAAAAAATATATTTTGCAGCTCTTCTTGCCGGCTTGCTGACACCATTGGCTGTCGTTGCAACAGACAACGCTGGCACAGAGTTTGCGCAAGGCTTAAAAGAATACTATGCTGAAAATTATGCGCTTACCGGCTTGGATATCCAAGAGCAAAACGGCTCGTTTGTTATCAATGTCCCTGAGGTTGAGGCAAGAGACATCAGTTTTGATGCCGAAGGCAACCTCCAAGAGTTTGTTGATAAAATTCCCCCATACACTCTCACTGCGACTGCTTCCGGCACACTTGCCGATTTTCCTCGTTATAAAATCAGCACCGATTCGCTCAATGCTTTTCGCTCAGAAATGTACAATCTTTTCATGCTCAACCATGTTAATGCCGGCAGTTTTTGGAAAGAGATATACTTTGTTCCCAAGCTTCAGTTTATGAGTAGCACTGCCCTGAATATATCTGACATCACGTTTGTTGATATAGATGCTCAAACCGGCCTAAAAGATGAAATTGCCTCCCTCAAGTCTTTTGAGCTCAAAAACAACGCTGAAGCCACAGAAAAAGAGCTTGTTTATGACGCTTTTTGGCAGGCTTCTGACTTCAAATTCAAAAATCCCTTTTTAACAGCCAGCGTTCCCAATGCCACCAACCGAGCCACCATTGTATATGATATCAACGAGCATACTGACTACAAACATCTGCTCACCGATGCCGTTGCCATAAAAAAAACTGCATCGATTTTCAATGCTGAAAATGTTTTGCTCTCTGTTCTTGGCAACTATAACATCAATTATAGCATCCGCGCCACTGGCAAATCCAACCGCGATGACGCCGCCGGCATAATAAACATTTCCGGCCACTCTGATATACATGATATCAAAGTTTATGATTTGGCTGATTTTTCATTGCAAAAGATAAAAATGCGTTACCGGTTTGATGACATCAACATTGCCCAGATTAAAAAACTGCAAGACCTTCAAGCGCGCATACTTGAGGAGCAACAATCCATTCTTGAAAATACTGACAGCGGCAACTCCTCCGAGCCCAATTCTCCTGCGCCCGAAGAGTTAACCGCGCAAGACCGCCAAATCATTACCGAAGTTGGCTCCATTGTTGATGAAATCAGCAAAACCGCGCAGCTAAAAATTCAACTTGATATCAATTTTGCTGAGGGTGACATTGTTTACATGATGGCGCTTAAAAAATCTGGAAAATTTGTGATAGGCAAGGGAGAGTTCAAATTTTACAACCTTGATAAAATTATACCTGACTATAAAAAACAATGCGAGACCGAGCGCCTGCGCAATCCTGATTCTATCCCCGAATCTTGCATGAAAGCTGGGATGTCAGGTATGTTTGATGAATATATTGATAAAACCAAACGCACCACCGATGACAAAGGGCGTACAGTTGATGTTGTCAATATAACATTTAATGAGAGCGGTGTTTTTGTTAACAGCAATCGTGTTGCCGACGCGCTTGAGTTTGACATTAATGAGCTTGTTGCCGCTGCTTTGGCAAAAGACACCAACGCTTCGCCTGACAATATTTCAACCGATGACAATCAATAGTTAGGCAATAATTAAGCGTAAGGATATAAAATGAAAAATACTAAATTTTCCGGACTATTACTTGCCACCACTTTTTTGAGCACGGCGGGGTTGAGCGGTGCGGCACTGGCGGAATATGAGCCGACTTTGGATAAACTTTATGCTGAGGGGAAATCGCCGATTCAAAGTGCTTTTACTTTGACCGAAACTACGGAAACCACCGGTGATGACGTTTACAACATTCCAGATTATGATGAAGCCACGCAGACCTTAACCAATCACTATTACAAGCTGAAAATAAAAGACGGCATCACTTCGCAAACCCGCTTGGACAACAGCACCGACATCTC
>CADBMA010000125.1 GCA_902795665.1 uncultured Rhodospirillales bacterium | reverse complement strand
TTTTTTCTAAAAATAATGACGGATTGATAGCAAAAATTCTTTATCACTCTTTCCTTTTCGGTAATTTTTATATTTATATTCTGCCGCAAGACCAAGATTGGTTGTCAAAGGCACATTCCCCTCCAAACTATACAAAGTTTTATTTGCAATCCACGTTGTTCCATAGGTTTGCTGTATTTCCGCCAGCAATTTAAAATATCTAAAATTCAAATAACTTCCTCCGCCCACATTAACGCCAATATACTGATTATGCGGCAAAAATCCTCCGTATGCGGTTTCCAGACCGCTAAATATAAACATCTGCCAGTTTTTTAACAATTCCACCACCGCAGCACTTCCAACATTAAATTCACCGACATATCCTTCTTTATCATTTTCCGGATTTAATTTGCGGAAAATATCCAGATTGATATTAAACGAAATCGGTGCAAACATCTTATTCATCGGTGCCAAAGAACGAATACCCAATATATTGAACTCGCTCAATACATTTTTCTTCGATTTATCATAATGCCGCCAACGACTGTTCAAAAAATTAATTTCTGCACCACTCAGCAACCCATAATCATTATCTGTCAAAGAGTGATACGCCGGACGATAGCTGATTTCTTGAAACATCTCCCCGTTACGCCGCCCTGCTCCCAGCGTTATCCGCATTGATTCGTGCGATTCCAAAGGTGATTGACCTTGCGGATTTTCACTCATCTTGGCTTTTTGATTCTGCAATTTGTTTCGCGCGGCCAAACCTTGAAAACTCTTGCGTCGATATTCTTTGATATCAAACTCTTTCCTCACAAACTGATATTGCACATATTGATACGCAGTTTCAATAACATCGGCCTTTTCATCTTCGGGCAATTCTGCCAGCGCATAATCATCATTTTTTACCGCCTGAAAAAAAGCATTTTTTTGTTTTGAATTCATTTGAGTGGCACGATGAACTATTTTGGCTTGGCGCGACGGGCGATAATTGATACCTTTAACAATATTCCCACTGCGATAAACCGCCTTAACTGTATCGATAGGAATGGCATGAATTGGAAACTTGTCTGCCAGTTGCAACGATGGGCGCACTGCGTCCAATACCTCCATAATCATATACGAACAATTGCGCGAAAAGAAATAATAAGGCGTGCGGGCATGACCTACCTCCCACAGATGAGCCACAAAAAAATCCAGCTCTTCTTGCGAAAAATCAAGTGTAAATTCCCATATATCACGATTTTCAATGTTATTATATGTATTTATAACATCATAATAAGGCTTAACCGTCCAACCACCATAATAGCCTCCGGCCAATCCATAAATTGCAAACAATACGCTGTTTTCTTCACCGGCTGTAAACGCACCGTAATTTGCACCATGCGCCAGCAGCTGTGTGCCCTTGCGACTTGTATCAATACGCAAGAGTGTATGCCCGAAAAGCGATGACGGATTGTTCATATAGGCATCTGTAAACAATAAGGTAACCCCCGAGGGGCTTAAATCTGACCTAAATTTTGCAAATTCTTCACATTTCGGCATGGAAGTTTTGATCAAACCATGCTTTTTCAAATACATATAACGCGCCGGAAATAAGCACATTTTATCATTATCGGAATTTTGTGCAAAAAGCTCAATTGTCGCCCGCAGTTCACTTTCCGGATTGCTTCTTCCGTCTTTGGCAACAAAAAACTCATCTCCGGCAATTGTTGACTTGTGTCCCCCGCCCAATTGCGGTCTATAATGCCCCAAAGCCAGCCATTCTGCAAAAACAAACTCCCCGCCGCCAAAAGCTTGTACTTTTGCCGCAAACAAAACCGATATCAATAGTAAAATACAGCGCCACATAATAAAAAAGGCTCTTGTTATTGGCAAGAGCCTTTGCATCAACCTTCAATCTATGCTTTCATAATTGCAAATATTTGTTGAGTAACATAAATTGCGTCAACATCGCCATTTGGAAAAATGGCTGCAAAATTTTGCTGCGAAAGCTTTGCAAATTCAGCTTTATCCATATTTAGCATACCGGCCAATGTATCCAAAGTTTCACCTTCACCGCGAGCTGCATCAAGAGCATATTGCTCCATATTATTTTCAATAAAACTGAAAACCATTTTTTGTGTTCCGCCAGTAACACGTCCATTAGGATCACATCCGGATGTTCCAAAAGTAATACCAAAAGTTTGATTGCCGAAAGTTCCATTGGTGGTAACCGCTAACACTTGCGGAGCAATCCCGCTTTGTCCGCGCCAAGCCATTGACCCCAAACCACAACCGGTGCTATCCAAAGCTTCAGCGCTGTTAGCAGCCATAAGAGCTGCAATAACTGCTGACAAAACATAGATTTTTTTCATTGCCTAGTCTCCTAATTAGTTATAAACACACACACTATATCATAACCCGTTAGGATTAAAAGCAAAAAAATAAACCTTAAACAGAATATTTTGCTTGCAATATTTTTTCTTTGGGTTATATATATGTAGTCCGAAATTTAGTATTCTGTTGACTGTGGAAAGATTCTTCTTTTCCAGTCAACTTTTTTCATTTAATTCGAAAGGTAGTACAATGGATAAATATCCTTTAACTAAAGAAGGCTTTAACGCCCTTGAACAAGAATTAAAAAATTTAAAAGGCGTTGAACGCCCAAATATTATTGCTGCAATATCTGAAGCTCGTTCACACGGCGATTTATCCGAAAATGCCGAATATTCTGCCGCAAAAGAAAAACAGAGTTTTATTGAAGGACGCATTCAAGAGCTGGAAGTTGTTATCAGCCGCGCACAGGTAATTGATACTTCATTGAATAAAGGCAATATTATTCGTTTTGGAGCAAAAGTTCTGTTGGTTGATGAAGATACTGATAAAGAAAGCAAATATCAAATTGTCGGCGATTATGAAGCCGATATTGAAAAAAACAAAATTTCAGTTTCTTCACCTTTGGCTCGTGCTCTTATCGGCAAAGAAGTGGGCGACACTGCAGAATACACCGCACCTGGCGGAAAAAAATCTTTTGAAATCTTAGAAATATCATATTGATAAAAAAAACGCTCTATGCAGAGCGTTTTTTTATTGTTTCCGCGCCATCACAATCCAGCCGTACACTTCTTTCTCTCCTTCATTGCGCAATTTGGCCCTATATATTTTTTCAATAATAAATCCCTGACGTTTTAGCGAATTTTCAACATATTGCCGCCCATGCAAAAATCGCCCTGAAGTATGCAGAAAATAGTTGTCATTATTTTCATAGTTTTCGCTGATACTGAACAAAATTCTCCCTCCTCGGCGCAATGCGTTAAATAGCAGCACAAACAAACTGTTCAATTCTCCAAAATATGTAAACACATCAGCTGCATTTATAAAATCATAAGTTTCAATATGCTCTGATAAAAACAGATTCAAATCCTGATTATACAAATGAGTATATATTTTTTTCTGTTTTGCAATCTCTAACATTTTCGGAGAAATATCAACCCCATCAAGCCCGCGAAACTTTGCATATTTCTTCAAATAACTACCACACAGTCCGGTGCCGCATCCGGCATCAAGAATTTTCATTTTTTTCAACCTAAGGCTGGCAAACAATAAAGCCATATCTTTTGACATCAAGCTTGGAACAGAATAATCAAGATCATGCAAAACATTTTCAAAATCATCAGCAAATGCATCAAAAATTTCGCGCACAAACAAGCTATTAATTTTCGTAACATTTTCAGCATTAATAATTGCATTGCCCATATGCTCAACAACCGGATTATTTCCATATTTTTCCAACCATTTACGGGCATAATTTTTGACATCTGCATATGGCGATTCTATTGCAATTTCATAAAGCAAATACCCAAAGTTAATATGCTGCGAAATTTCACCTTTAGAGATATTAACTGCTTTCCACCCCATCTCCAGCGACTTATCATATTCCTTAAGCTGTTGATATGCCTGACTTATAGAGTTACACACCCAATAATCTGTCGGATTTTTTTGATAAAGTTCCGTCAAAACACCAATCGCCTCATCCGGTTTTCCAATTTCTACGCATATATTCGCAAACATCGCCTGAACTTCCTGCTTTTCAGGATATAAGCCTATGGTCCGTTTGGCATAAAAATAAGCTTTTTTATAATCATTCATTTCAAAATAGATGCCGGCAGTATTAAAATTGGCCGTATAAAAGTTATGATTTTGCGCCAATGCTTGCTGATAATACGACAGCGCCTTTTCATATTTTTTATTACAATAATTGATATTTCCACATACAACAAGTGCCGACGCATTATCCGGATTAATTTTCAAAGTCTTTCTAGTCATCATTTTGGCTCTGAAAATACTTTTCATTTCATAATAAATAATCGCCAGATTAGATGCAGCAACCTCTGAGCGCGGATTGGCCTTTAATGCTTTTTTATAATATTCTACCGCCGTTTTTTTCTGCTCCAAAGCATCATAACAATTAGCAATCATCACCAAAATGTCATCACGCTTCAAAACCTGATTATCAAGTTTTAAAAACGCGTCCAATGCTGCCGAATAATTTTGTTTGCGATAATATTCAATTGCCTTTGTCTCAGGCTTTGACATTTGTTTTACTCCCACACGCCCAAATTTTCTAAATATTATCTTATATTTTATAAAAAAACTACAATTTTTATCATTTTTTGACGCACAGACTTCAATTAAAGACAACAAAATGCTCTTATTCTGTAAAAAAAACAAAATAAACAAAAAAAATTGTTGACGAGTTGCAAATATTCGTATATTTATCAATTCACCTGATGGGGGTATGGCGGAATTGGTAGACGCGCTAGACTCAAAATCTTGTGGGCTCAGCCCGTGTCAGTTCGAGTCTGACTACCCCTACC
>CADBMA010000124.1 GCA_902795665.1 uncultured Rhodospirillales bacterium | reverse complement strand
TTTGAATATAGCAAATCTGCTAAAACGCGGTTGCCGTCCATGACAGCATAGCAAATATCTTCGGTGCTTGAATCGGACTGATCGCTGATAACCTTGGATATAATCGCCGAAGTGACCGTTTTGTTGTCACCCATATAGGTTTTGAGTTTGTCAAGCTCCGAAAGATTAATCATGCGATCGCCGGAAAGCCTTGAACATAACAATTGAATGGCCGCCGGCTCAAATGTAAGCCCCATCGTTTTGAGAACGTTATATATATCCTCGTTTTTGTCCTCGTAACACGGAATACATCCCATATCAGAGCTATCTTCGGCCAATTTTACCAGTGAGGATTTTTTGTTCAGATCATTGGAGTAGAGCAGCAAAAGATTGCTTGATTTGCTGTCATCAAGCATTTTGCGCAGCTCTTTAGTGATTTGGTTGCCGGCATCGCGAACCATAATAACCCGACGCCCGCCCATCAAAGACTGACCGTTATACTCTCCATACAATTTGCCAAAATCAGAGACAATGTCCTCACCCGAAAGCTCTGCAACCTGAAAGGCGTCGTCTAAATTCGGACAGACCGAGCGGGCAAGCTTTTTGACCGTATCTAAAACCAATCCGTCATTATTGCCATAAACCAAAAAGGCCTTAATATTTTGGTCCGGCTTTTTTATGTAGTTATCAATCTGAATCGGCTTAAAAATCATTCATCTCTTCCCGATTGACGGCAATGCTATGAAAATAAGCGCCCAAACGCAATGAAATATCATTGGCTATTGTTGTTGCCGCATCTTCATCTCCTTTTTTCTTGGCCATGGTAGTTGAGTATGGGTTGGCCAAAATATCATAGCTTGAATATGACACACTGTCACCGCTAAGAACTCTTTCGCCGCTATCTGATATCATATAATAAGTGACTTTATACCTTATCATTTTGCGAGTGGCTGTAATGTCAGAACGAAGCGCCTGATTGGTTTCTGTCTTTGATTCAAGCTTTACAAACAGGCGATATTTCGGGCTTTTTGGTTGGCCTTTCGGCGACAATAAATCAATCAGATTATTGCGCAAAAGCTGACCAAAGCGATTGCTAATCGGTTCCACCTTTACTTTTTCCATTTCTTGCGAAATAGATGTATCAAACTCACCGTCAAAATACCACGCGTTGTCGTGTTTTTTTTCAACGTACAATGGCTCAAAACCACAAGCCGCAAGCAATAAGAGCGGCATTAAAATATATTTTTTATGCAACAATGTTCACAATCCTATTTGGTACAATGATTATTTTCTTAATTTCACGCCCTTCAAGCTGACGGGCAACATTATCTAAAGATAATGCCTTTTTTTCAATTTCGGTCTGAGGTGCATCTTTTGGCATTTCAATTGTGCCGCGCATTTTACCGCAAATCTGAACTGCTAATGTCACCACGTTATCCTCTGCCAGCTTTGCATCACCTTTGGGCCACGATTCTGTTAAGGCCAGAGTTGTCTTGCCCATGCGAGCCCACATTTCTTCGCTTAAGTGCGGGGTAAACGGCGACATCAGTTTCATTAAAGTTTCATACAATTCTTGAGGTATCTGGTTCAAACCACTCAGATAGTTTACATAGGTCATCAGAGAAGAAACCGCGGTATTGAACTTCATGCTGTCAATTCTTTCCGAAACCTCTAATATACACTTATGCATAGCTCTCAAATCAGATTCTTGCGGAGAAACCGGAGCGACTTTCTTGAACAACCCGTACACTTTGCCCACAAAGCGATAAACGCCCATAAGACTTTCTTCTGACCACATTGCAACTTGATCAAAAGGACCGATAAACATTTCATAAAGTCTAAAAGTATCGGCGCCATAATTATCTACGATATCATCGGGGTTTATAACATTGCCGCGTGATTTTGACATTTTTTCGCCGTTAGAGGCCAAAATCATACCGTGAGAAGTGCGGCGGTTGTAGGGTTCTTTGGTTGATACATAGCCGCAATCATGCAAAAACTTGTGCCAAAAACGCGAGTACAACAAGTGCAAGGTTGTATGCTCCATTCCCCCGTTATACCAGTCAACATTCATCCAATAATCAAGAGCCTCTTTAGAAGCAAATTCTTTGTCATTGTGAGGATCGCAATAGCGTAGAAAATACCAAGAAGATCCGGCCCAGTTGGGCATAACATCTGTTTCGCGCTTTGCATGACCACCGCATTTCGGACAAGTTGCATTAACCCAATCAGTTGCTTTGGATAATGGGGATTCGCCCTCATCATTGGGAAGATAATCAGTAACCTCAGGCAAAGTAAGAGGCAATTCTGTTTCAGGAATTGGCTGCCAACCACAATGCTCGCAATAAACCATCGGTATAGGCTCACCCCAATAACGCTGACGAGAAAATACCCAGTCACGCAGTTTAAAATTAATTTTGGAGTGACCAAATCCGTTTTTAACTGCATAGTCTATCGCCGCACGCATTCCATCAACTTTATTCATACCATTCAAAAACTCAGAATTGATATGTGCGCCATCTTCTTCCCATGCTTTTTCAGAAATGTCACCGCCTTCCAAAACCGGAATTATCGGCAAATTAAACGTTTTGGCAAAATCGTAGTCACGCTGGTCATGCGCTGGCACCGCCATAATCGCGCCGGTACCGTATCCGGTCAGAACATAATCGGAAATAAACACCGGAATCATCTTTCCGTTATATGGATTACGAGCCTTTACCCCTTTTAATTCAACACCGGTTTTTTCTTCGCTCATACTGCGCTGCAGTTCTGATTTTTTTGCGGTGTTGTCAACATAAGCCTTAATATCGTTCTGATTTTCAAAAAGGTGCATATATTTATTAACAAATGGATGTTCCGGAGCCAAAACCATATAAGTAACCCCAAACGCCGTATCCGGACGGGTGGTAAACACCGTTAACTTGTCATCTGCAAAATCAAAATCCAATTCTGCACCTTCAGAGCGTCCAATCCAGTTAACTTGTTGAGCCTTTACTCTATCGATAAAATCCAGCTCATCCAAGTCATTTATCAGGCGGTCAGCATATTTGGTAATGGCAATCATCCATTGTTCTTTATTTTTGCGCACTACCTGCTCGCCGCAGCGCTCACAGCAACCGTCAACTACTTCTTCATTAGCCAGTCCGACTTTGCAGTTCGGGCACCAATTGATGGCAATTTTATCTTTATACGCCAAACCTTTTTCATAAAATTTAAGAAACATCCATTGCGTCCATTTATAATATTCCGGATCACAAGTGGTTATGCATCTGTCCCAGTCAAAGCTAAATCCCAACGATTTGAGCTGACGGGTAAAATTGGCAATATTTTCTTTGGTCGAAATTGCCGGATGAACTCCGGTTTTAATTGCATAATTTTCCGCCGGCAAACCAAAGGCGTCAAAACCCATGGGATATAATACATTATACCCCTGCATTCTTTTTTTGCGCGATACTACATCTAATGCGGTATATGAACGAGGATGTCCAACATGAAGACCTGCGCCGGACGGATAGGGAAACTCAACCAAAATATAGAATTTTTCTTTATTTTTATCAATGTCGACATGATAAACTTTTTCATTTTCCCATATTTTTTGCCATTTTCCTTCAATGGTACGAAAATTATACCTATCTTCAACCGACCATTCTTTTTGCCACTCTTCAAAACTCTTGCCATTGTGGCGTGCATTAGCATTACACATACAATACCTTTCTTTGCTCATATTTTTCATATTAAATAAATTTTGGAGTCAGACTATATTATTTTGCGCAAAAATACAATAGGGTTAAAAATTTTTCCCACTTGTAATTATTTTCACATTTTTTTAAACTGCGCTTGTTATACTTTAAAGAGGAGGAATATGGAAGTGGATATTCGACTATCGGCGGTAGAAATATATCAAAATTGTTTGAATGGCAAAACTGATTATGGGTTTGAAACAATTGCAGAAGCACAAGAGCGTGCTTTTGTAAAGCGCTTGGTAATGACCGCATTGCGGCGCCAAGAATTTCTTAAAAAAGTAATTTCCGGATATTCTTCCAAGCCTTTGCCTCCCAAAATGAGCAACATACATCTTCTGATAATTTTGGGAGCGGTTGAAATTTTGTATTTTCGCACTCCTGAATATGCGATAGTCAGCAGCTATGTCGAAATTGCAAAAAAGCTTGGCAATAAATATTCCGGCGGCTTTGTAAATGCCGTATTGCGCAAAATATGTTCTGACTGTGAAAAAATCAGCAATGCCGCTAATGTTCCGTTTTTTCCAAAGTCTTTTCGCCGCATTTTATCTGTTGATTATAGCCCAAAACAAATTGCGGTCATGGAAAAACTTGCCGTAACAGAACCGCCTCTTGATATCAGTGTAAAAAGCAACGCTGAGCAGTGGGCGCATACTCTTGACGGTACATTGATGCCTAATGGCTCAATCCGTTTGCCGGCGGCCGGAATTGTCAGCCAACTTTACGGATATAACGATGGTCAATGGTGGGTTCAGGATATAGCATCTTCACTTGCAGTGCAATCTCTGGGCAAAATCAGCGGAAAAAAGGTTCTCGATTTGTGCGCTGCTCCAGGAGGCAAAACGGCGCAACTCCTCAGTGCCGGAGCCAAAGTATCGGTTTTAGATATTTCTAAACCCCGTCTTCAGCGTCTGAAAGAAAATATGCAACGCCTAAATTTGCATCCGGAAAATATTATCTGTGCGGATGCTATTGATTTTTTGCAAAAATCTGAACAAACTTATGACATTATTTTAATTGATGCTCCTTGCTCGGCAAGCGGCACCCTGCGCCGACATCCGGAAATTGTTCATCTTAAAACTCAAGATGATGTGCAGCGATGCGCTGAGGTTCAAAAGCAGTTTCTTGAAAATGCCGCACCCCATATTGCTTCCGGCGGAATTTTATTATATGCCGTTTGTTCTCTTTCAAAAGCTGAAGGCGAGCAACAAATTTTATCTTTTATTGAACGGCATCCCGAATTTTTGATTAAACCCATTAACCTTGTCACTATTGCCGGCAAAAGAGCTTCTGAACTGAAAGATTTGCTCACGCCCGAAGGATTTTTGCGTTGCCTGCCGTCACAATTATCTTTGCTTGGCGGCATGGATGGATTTTTTGTGGCCACACTTCAAAAGGAATAAAACATATGACTAACCCTATTTACATTATCGGAAATAATGCTCTGGCCTATTATCTTGGAGCGCAGCTGCAGAGCATTGGCGATGAAGTGATTATTTTAACGGAACATAACGGTGACAGCTATTTTCCGGTCAGCGACGGGTTTTCGCTTAAAGAAGACCGGAGTCTGACACACAAGAAATATCAATTAAAAACCGCAGACTTAATGCGCAAGCCAGCAAAAATGGTCATTATAACCGCTTATGCCAACAAGTTAAATACAGCCTTAAGCCGTATTTCAACCTCAAAAATCGGCAAAGCGCCTGTTGTTTGTTTTACGCCGCTAAAAAATATGTCATACTTGAGCAAAATTGTATCCACTAACTTGCACCAAGCCTTTTTTAATGGTTATGTAACATTTGGAAACGGCACGGTTTCGCTGCTTGGGCGTGAAACAAACATTATCATTTTTCCGCCTGAGCAAGGAGCTATTGATCCGATTGTTACCGCAGCTTTTGGCTCGGTTCGCATACAAATGTTTACCGGAGATAACCGATTGGCACGTTTTTGGGAATATTTTGCCCCTTATGCTTTATGCTCTCTTTTGACGGCGGCCGAAAACGCCAAGATATCTGACTTACTCAAAAACAAGAAAAATAATGACACTTTGCATATTTTGGTTAATGAGTTTCGTGCATTGGCCGCGGCGGATGGTGTCAGTCTTAATGAAAGCACAATTATGAAAGGCATTTTTAACACTCCGTCCAACTATATCTATCCGTTGCATCAAGCAATTATCAACAACAAGCGCGATGAATTTAATTTAATCAGTTCTGTCATTACAGATGCCTCTATGCAATCAAATTGCGCTTTTCCGCACACGCATTTTTTGTTAAAAAAATTGTATAATATGTTTTTAAGCACAACATTATAGTTGAAGAAGGTCAACTTTCGGGGTATAAATAAAAAACATCTTTTGGGAGATATCTTGATGAACACAACCTTGATTGCCGTTATCTGCATTGTTTTCTTTAGCTTTATCGTTCCGGCCGTTTTTTATCATTTTATCGCGCAAAAAGGCTTGCGTTTTGCCGGTTCAGGCCTGTTTTTTCCTCCATTGTTCGGCACATTGTCCGCCGGTTGCCTAATTTTATATTTTGCTTTTTACAATCCGGCAGATTTTTTAGGATTTTTCACTTTATCTGAGCTTTTAATCGTTTTGTTTTGTGTCGGCGGTGTGTATATGTCGACATTATTTTCAAGAACGGAGCATTTTTTCCCATTGTTTTTGTTTATTGCCGCGCTTTTGAGCGGCTTTGGGCTTCCTGACGCTGCCGTAGAAATGGTTTCGCCTTTGCCCATAATTATAAACCGCGGATTGATTGTGGCGGCATGGTTTGTTTTCAGCTACATTTATCGCTATTCAAACTCTGGTGACGCCATGACGGCAATTCAGTCTTTGACCATTTCATGCGGTGTTGGGGTGCTTGGTGTTATCAATGCCATTCCTGAATTTTTTGGGTTTTTGGGTTTTTCGTATGCGGCGGCTTGCTTAGCTTTGTTATCATTCACTTGGCCTCCTGCTCGCATGCGCATTACAGACAACGAGGCTTCGTGCCTTGGTTTTATGATTTTTGCGCTGATGACATGGTGCGCGGGTGAAAATGCCGGCAGCTGTGTAATTATATTTGCGCTATATTTATTGATAGACCTTTTGTGGGCAGTATTTTTGCGTTTGACCTTTATTGATAAATATTCCTCCATTTCCAAAAACCTTGCTTATTTTCAGGCGCTAAATTTAGGTTTTTCACCTTCATCTTCGGCGGCTTTTGTTCTTCGCGGTCAATTGCTTTTGGTCTTTTTAGGCGTGTTTCAGGCTTTTACCGGTGAGCATGGTTCGTTGTTATTGGTTTCGACATTTATTACCATGTGGTTTTTATACAAATTTCGCAATTTGGCTGACGGCAACAAAAAAATACGTGACATCAACCGCCAAGTTTTAGAAGACCTGCAGGCACGGGTTAATGAAGTAAAACAATATATCAACAAGGACAATGACTTCTGATGGCGTGGAAATTATGGCAAAAGCTTTTTAATTCTCCTTCTCATTCTGCCGATTTGCAGCAGTCTGAGCCTTTAGGGCCGTCTTTTCGGATTGTGGTTGCTGATTTTTATGACAACATCAGCAGCCGCGGTGCCCTAAATTTGGCCCGTGCACTTGATAGTTGCGAGGGGATTGAGGCTTCAGCCTATATTGAAAACTTTGACCATTCTTTTTTGAACTTGGAGAGCCGCAATATATTTGACTTGATTGATACCGGACAATCCATTTTGCGCCAAAATTCAGCCGAGGTTATAATATGGGGTTATCGCGACAATGAGCGGATTCGCCTCAATTTTCAAAATTATCATCAATACCAAGACGGGGGCAATTCTTTTATATCACTCATGGATAGTTTTTATCTTCCGGCGGCATCGCTTGATGAAGACAATGCCCAAATTTCGCAAGAACTTTTGCTTCTTTTATACGGAACGGTTGTCAGTGCGGTCAACAACCCCTCGCGCGAGTATCAAATTTATAAAAAATATCTTCTCAAAAAGATTGTTCACCGTCTTTCGCAGCTCGACTCGGCACAATCACTAGGGGTTGATTATACTCCCTATGTTTTTAACTTTTTGGGGGTTATTTATCTTAGTCTGGCTTATGAGAGTCCATATGACAGCGACCTTAAGATTGTGCGCAATTTGTTGGAGAGCGCCTTAAAATATCAGGACAAAATTTTGCAGCCCACACATTTGGGGTGTATTTATTATCACCTTGGGCAGATGTATGACTGTGCGACTCGGCATCTTGACAATCGGGCTTCAGCTTATTTCAAACCGGCAATCCGCAATTATCAAACCGCGCAAAAATATCTCAGCAAATATACCTACCCCTATGATTATGGCTATGTCTGCTACAAATTATCTGAGCTCTATGTCAGCTATTGGAAGCAGACTGAAGACATTCAGGCCTTGCGTGATGCGGTTTTTCAGCTTCGTGAGGCTGAAAAGGTCTATACACAAGTTTTGTTTCCTGATTTTTGGGGGCAAATTGAAGGTCGGCTGGGATATCTTTTGCACAATCTCGGTCATTTGACCAAAAGCCGTGAAATTTGCAATTTAGCAATCAGCGCATATAAAAATCAGCAAAAAATTGTTACTGAAAAGCGCAATCCGCAAAATTGGGCTGATATTCAAGAAAAAATTGGCAATCTCCACTATCTTTTGGGGCGCGATTATCAAGATATTGCATCTGCGGAGGAAGCTTTGGCATGTTTTCACGATGCTTTATATGTGTCTGAAAACGCCGGATTAAAAAGCAAAATACGCCAGCTGAAAACTGATATAAACAAAACATATCAAATTTTGGAACATCTAAAACAAACAGATTTGTCGGAATGAGGGGTTGATGAAATGACAAAAATGCTTATTTTCTGCGATGTTGAGGGGT
>CADBMA010000123.1 GCA_902795665.1 uncultured Rhodospirillales bacterium | reverse complement strand
GACAAAGGCACCGTTGCTTATGCCGGAAATGAGCTTAAAGGTTTTGGCAATCTGATATTGGTGCGCCACGATGATGGCTGGATTACGGCATATGCGCATAACGAAAAACTTTTGGTGAAAAAGGGGCAGCGCGTAGTCCGCGGTGAAAAAATTGCTACCGTTGGCACAACCGGCGGTGTTAATAGTCCGCAGCTGCACTTTGAAATTCGCGCCGGTAAAAATCCGGTAAATCCGACTGCTTATTTGCAATAAATGCAAAAAATCTGTTGAAGTTTTGGCTTTTATATGTTGTTATCTGCTGATATTGGTGTATATTCGTGTCTAGTTTTAGTGTAATTGAGGAGAAAAATATGTTGATTAGTGATGCTTTTGCTCAAAGCGCCGGAGCCATTTCCGCCAATTCTACCGTTGGAATGATTGTGCAGCTGCTTCTGATTTTTATGGTTTTTTATTTTATCTTAATTCGCCCGCAAAAGAAAAAAATTATGCAGCACGAAGCTATGCTGGCTGCAATTGTAAAAGGTGACAAAATTGTTACCGGCGGCGGAATTATCGGAGTGGTTGAAAAAGCCAATGGCGACAAATTAGATGTTAAAATTGCTGAGGGCGTTGTTGTAAGCGTTGATCGTTTTACCGTGCGCGGTATGGCTGATTCTTCCGATGTTGTGCCACAATCAAAATCTTCAAACACAACTGCGACGGGAAAAAAAGTTTCTAAAGTTAAAAAAAATAAATAAAAGAGGGTTGTTTTATGTATAAACTATCTAAAACCAGAATTTATATTATTCTTGCCATTTGTTTGGCCGGAGTATTTTTCGCCTTTCCGAACTTTTTGGGTAGCCGAATTGAGTTGCCCAAATGGTGGAAACCGGTGAATTTGGGGCTTGACCTGCAAGGAGGATCCAATTTGCTATTGCAGGTTAAGATTGATGACGTTTTGAAAGAAAGAATGTCAACTGTTGAAGATTCTGCTCGTCAGGCTTTGCGCGAAAATAAAATACGTTATCAAAGCTTGAAAACCGGAGCAGACAGTGTGAAAGTTAAAATTGACAACCTCAATGCTCGCACTAAAGCCGTTTCTTTGTTCAAAAAAATGGAAGAAGGTCTGAATGTTGCCGAAACTCCGGAAGGCGTTATCGAAATTGCTTATAGTGAACAGGCATTAAATGAGTTGAAAGCAAAAATTGTAGATCAATCAATTGAGATTGTACGCCGTCGTATTGACGCCGCTGGCACTAAAGAGCCGTCAATCCAGCGTCAGGGGGCTGATCGCATTACCGTACAGCTGCCGGGAGAACAAAATCCGGAATATGTTAAATCTTTGCTTGGCAAAACCGCAAAATTGTCTTTCAACTTGGTTGATAGCCGTACAACAGCTGCTGAGGCTACACGCGGAAAGCTAAGCAGCGATTCTCGCCTAATTAAAGGTGATGGCGGAGAAACCTATGTTATCAGCCGCAAGGCTGTGGTTACCGGCGAACATTTGGTCGATGCCAATGCATCGTTCCAAAACGGTGAGCCGGTTGTAGGCTTCAAATTTGACAGTTTCGGGGCCAAAAAATTTGGGGAAGCAACTTCTAAAAATGTTAATGAAAGATTGGCTATTGTTTTGGATAATGAAGTAATTTCCGCACCTAACATCAACAGCCCGATTACCGGTGGTTCCGGTGTTATTTCCGGAAACTTTACTATCGAATCGGCAAACGAATTAGCAATGTTATTGCGTTCAGGTGCTCTTCCTGCACCGCTTGAAGTTCTTGAAGAGAGGACTGTTGGTGCCGGTTTGGGAGCCGACTCAATTAATGCCGGACTGACAGCATCGATTATCGGATTGGTTTTTGTTGTAATTTTCATGATTGCAGCTTATGGACTTTTTGGAATATTTACCACATTTGCCGTATTTTTGAACCTTTTACTCATGCTTGGAGTTTTGAGCGTTATCGGCGCAACACTTACTTTGCCAGGTATAGCCGGTGTTATCTTAACAATTGGTATGGCCGTTGATGCCAACGTGCTGATTTTTGAAAGAATGCGCGAAGAAGTTAATCACGGACGCTCTACCCGCGATGCGGCAGAGGCCGGTTTTACCGAAGCATGGGGAACAATTATCGACTCTAACCTCACTACTTTGGTTGCCGCTTTTGTTTTGTTGTATTTCGGCACCGGTCCGGTTAGAGGTTTTGCCGTAACATTGGCAATTGGTATTGCAACCTCGATGTTTACATCGGTTACGGTTACACGCCTGATTATTACCGGTTGGATTAATAAATACAAACCAACCAAATTGCCTATTTAATTTGAAAGAGGATATGAAAATGAAAATGTTTAGCTGGGTGACAAAAGACACCAACATTGATTTCTTGAAGTTTCGCAAATTGGGCTATGCCATTTCAATTGTTATGTGTATAGTTGCAATTTGGAGCATTGCTTTCAATGGGTTTAATTATGGAATTGATTTTTCAGGCGGTATTTTGGTTGAGGTAAAAAGTGATGAGGCCATTAATATGGAAGAGATGCGCCAAAAGCTGGCTGCCATTAATCTTGATGATCTCAATTTGCAATCAATCGGAGAAGAAAACAATGAGATGATGATTCGCGCTCAAACTAAAGAAGTTGATGAAAAAGCACAAATGGCCGCCGTCAACAAAATAAAAGAAGTATTGGGTGATGGTTATGAATATCGCAGAGTTGAGCTGGTTGGACCGCAGGTTGGTGATGAGCTGAAAAAAGCCGGCGTTATTGCTTCGGCAATAGCGGTTTTGGCCATTTGTCTGTATGTATGGTTCCGCTTTGAGTGGCAGTTTGCAATTGGAGCTCTGGTGGGATTGACACACGACTTGTTGATAACCGTCGGATTGTTATCTTTGTTTCGTTTTGACATCAGTTTGACGACTGTAGCTGCAATTTTGACTTTGGCCGGTTATTCAATTAATGATACGGTAGTCAATTATGACCGCATCAGAGAAAATTTGCGCAAATTTAAAAAGATGCCGCAATATGATTTGTTGAATAAGAGTACAAATGATATCTTTTCGCGGACAATTTTGACCGGTATTACTACTTTGCTGGCGGCAGTTTCTTTGTTTGCCTTTGGCGGTGATACTCTGCGCAGTTTTTCGTTCACAATTGTTTGGGGCGTAATTGTCGGAACTTATTCTTCAATTTATGTTTCAACAACTTTGATGAATTTGTTTAATCTGCGCGCCAGTCAAAATGCTGAAAAAAATGTCAATCCTTTCGGCAACGTTGATTAGTTATTTATAACAGATTAAATATCCCTCGGAACAGATTATTCCGAGGGATATTTTTATAAAAAAAACTTTTACTTTTACATTATTTTTTCATAAAGTTTTTGTGGGTAAGATGATTACTTGCCTGAGGATTTGAACCCTCTCCGATAGCTTCTGTGCGAAGACGAAAATTTTGCACGCTTTCTGGTTGATGTGGCTGGAAGGCGGCAAAATATGCTTTTCAGCTAATATGCTGCACTATCTATCGGTAGGTTCAAACTTCCAGTCGCTTCTCATCAAAGCGGCTTTTTTGTTTGAATTTAATAACGATAAAGAGGAACATATGAGCGAAGATACCTTGAACATGGACGGAACTGTCAATGTAAAAGTCAACTGTTATATGAGGATGTCTGTTTAGACTATCAAATAATTTCATCTCTGCCATTGATGCCAGAGACAGAAAAAGAGACGTTATTAAAAAGATCTATTTCCAGAATAACAAAAAAAACATATACGGTCGCATGAAGTCAAGACACGAAAAAAACTGAAACCAATTCTTTATAATATAAAGATAATGACTAAAGAGTAATTAGTTTTTTTTGACCGCGATAAACTCTTGTTTGTGCCCGCTTGGATCACACCACATTGTAAAAAATTCATCTGCAATCACCAATCTGACCATATCATAATAAGGGTCGTACAGCAAAATCTGATGTTCTTCAATATCACATCGGTTGCAAGGGCTGAAATAACCCAAGATTACCACCCAATGAGCATAATTGTACATACATTCTGCCATAATCAGGTATTTTTCTTGCAATAATTTATTTAGTGTTGACGGCGATATATCTTGATGGGGAAAGTCGCGTTTTGTAACTATATTTTTGTTTTTGCCAAACATTTTTTTTTGGAGAATTTCTTCGGTATAATGACCTCCAACTTCAAGCGCATATTTTTGTATAAAATCATTTTCAGAAGGAATTTCTGTTTCCATGGCCGATAAAATTGTACGAATACAGGCAACCGAGCAAGTCCAATCTCGTTCCTGACGCAGCAAGCGCGGCGGAACAGAGGCAACTGAGTCAAGAGAAATAGACGGTTGCTCGCCAAAATATTCGGGAATTCTTTTCATGTTGTACTCCAATTTGTTTTGTAAATATAATCTGTGTACTCTAATTTGATGAAAAACTATAATATAATATGAGTAAAAATATAATTAAAAAATATCTTGATTTTTGTCAAAAAGTAGATTATATTGTCCAATAGTGTTTAATTTTTAAATTTTAATTATTATGAACAATCAAAAACATGGTAAAGTTCTGCAAATCGTAGAACTAATGAAAAAACACGGTATCAGCCTCAGCGAAATCGCCGAGGCAATCAAGAAAGAACAAACGAATGCTTCTTTCGACCTTCTCTGCAAGGTTGACGGAGCCCTCACAAGGGTTTCCTTCGAAGAAGGACGGGAGAAAAGCCCTATCGGAATTTTCCCGTTCCAAGATTCATTGGCATACGTTGAGCTGTGCGAAAGCAGCTTCATGCCTCGGTTTATCGCCAAAGAGACCTCGCTCCCAACCATTGAGTTTTTCGAGAAACTCTTTGCGATCAGGGACGAACTAAACCGACGCCTGAAACAACTCCAATGCCCCATCATCGAGGGCGACTATTTTGCCAGCCTGAACATGATTGCCGTGTTCGATGGCGAAAAATTCGAAAAAAGATGTGCGCCTCACGAATCAGCCAAGATTCGATATTACGGAGTACACATGTAGTGTATTTCGTAGTGCGCAGTTAAGGAAGCATAATGCTTCCTTTTTTTATATAAAAAAAATGCCGCCACAATT
>CADBMA010000122.1 GCA_902795665.1 uncultured Rhodospirillales bacterium | reverse complement strand
TCTTTATCGGCGCTGGCCTTAATTTTTTGAGCCTCTTGGCTGCCCTGGGCGCGAAATTCTTTTGCTTCACGCTCACGCTCGGTTTTCATGCGAGCATTGATGGCCTGCAATACTTCTAAAGGCAAGTCGGCGCGACGAATACGAACATCAGCAACGCTTACGCCAATTTGAGCAGCGTCAATTTTAACGGCAGAGCTGATGTCGGACATGATTTGTGTACGTTTTTCGGACAACAACTCTTGCAGGGTAATGCGACCAAGAATTTTGCGAACTGATGAGTTTACAATTTCAGCCAGTTTGCTTTGTGCTTGTTGTTCGGTGCGCACAGTTTGATAGAATTTTATAGGCTCGACAATGCGGTAACGAGTAAAGCTATCTACGTCAAGACGCTTTTTGTCATTTAAAACCACTTCTTGCGCAGGAGGATCAAGGTTCAATAGTCGCTTATCATAAAAAACAACATTTTGAATAAAAGGTATTTTCAGTTTTAATCCCGGTTCCTGAACCAGTCGCACCGGACGTCCGAATTGAAGTACAATGGCTTGTTCTGCTTGATTGACAATATATACGCTGGTGGCAATCAGAAAAATGATAATTGCTCCAAGACTGCCTAAAAATATTTTTAATTTATCATTCATATTGTCACTCCTTATTTGATGTTGTTAAGCGGTAATACCGGCAGTACATTTGAACCTTTGGCAGATGGGTCGATAATGACCTTATCCGATTGCTGCAAAACTTCTTCCATGGTTTCCAAATATAAACGGCGCAGTGTTACATCTTTTCCTTTTTTATAAGCATTATACACAGAACTGAAACGATCTGCCTCACCGGCTGCTTTGTTTACGACAGCTTGGTTATAAGCTTCAGCGCTTTGTAAAATTTGAGATGCCTGACCACGGGCGTTGGGTACAACTTCATTGCGATAAGCTTCGGCCTCGTTTTTAAAGCGTTCCATATCGGCTTTGGCGCGCTGAACTTCGTTGAAGGCATCAACCACCTGCTGAGGAGGATCGGCTTTTTGCAGTTTTACACGCACAATTTCAACACCGGAACCAAAATCATCCAAGACGCGTTGCAACTCAATTTTGGTGTCGTCTTCAACTTTGCCGCGATCGCCGGAAATAATCGGCATCATTTCTGATTGGCCCACAATCTCGCGCAAAACAGACTGGGCAGCGACTCGGACGGTGGTTTCAGGTTCACGCATATTGAATAAAAAGTCTTGTGCATTTTTGATACGCCATACGATGGTAAGATTGATGTCAACAATATTTTCATCGCCGGTCAGCATATGACTCTCAGTGAAAGAGTTATCGCGAAAATTGCGCGTGTAGCTGCCATCATTTACACCCAAGTTAATACTGCGTTCTTGAGTCATGCTTACTTTAATGACTTCTTCAATTGGGTATGGCAAGTGGTAGTGCAGTCCGGGGTCGGTGGTATCCACATATTTTCCGAAACGCAGAACAACGCCATTTTCGTTGGTTTGAATTTGGTAAAATCCGCTTAAAAACCATAAGGCTATCATTATGATAATCCATATTATTGGGTTTATGGTAAGTTTATTGTTTCCTTTTGAATTTGGGGATTTTTTGAACTTTATTACTTTGGGTGAATCTTCTTTTTCCCAAGGCATATCAATATTATTATCGTCCCATGGATTTTTATTATTTGCCATATTTTACCTCATCAGTAGTTTATTTGTTGCATTAGTTCAATATATAATATAAAGATTCTAAAAACAATTTAAGATATTACAATATCAACAGGAGAACAAAATATGACTGAGTTGCGTAGTGTTGTCGAAAGATTTTTTGCTGCAGATGCAATAGAGAGTGTTGGGAAATTTGACAGCAGAATAATTGTTACTCTTAAAAATGTTCCAGAAAATCAGGAGCTTGCGGAACAGCTTAAGCAAGAATTGTTAAAAATTTCCGATGTTGATAAAGTTTCAGTAATATTTACAGCGACTAAGACTGAAGAAAATGAGCATTATTGGAAGATTTGCGGAGTTAAAAAAATTATTGCAGTGGCGTCAGGCAAGGGAGGGGTTGGAAAATCTACAACGGCTACAAATTTGGCATTGGCTTTGCAGCAGTTGGGTAAAAAAGTGGCTTTGTTTGATGCAGATATTTATGGTCCGTCAATTCCTACAATGTTGGGATATGAAAACATGAATCCGCTTTCAAAAGATGGGCAAACATTTGAGCCTTTTGAAATTGGCGATTTGCAGACAATGTCTATTGGGACATTAATTCCGCGTGATACTCCGTTAATCTGGCGCGGTCCTAAGGCGTGCGGAGCATTGCAGCAGCTTTTGTCAGATGTTAATTGGCATGATGTAGATGTAATGGTTATTGATATGCCTCCGGGAACCGGCGATATTCAAATTACACTTTCACAGCAGGTTAAACTTGATGGGGCGATAATTGTTTCTACGCCACAGGATATTGCTTTGATTGATGCGGTAAAAGGGGTTAATATGTTTAAGGCGGTTAATGTGCCTATTTTGGGTGTTGTTGAGAATATGAGCTATTATTTATGCCCAAATTGCGGCAATAAGGAATATATTTTCGGAGA
>CADBMA010000121.1 GCA_902795665.1 uncultured Rhodospirillales bacterium | reverse complement strand
TTGATGAGGATAGCGGTGAAATGATAGATTATTTCAGCGGGCGACAGGATATTGCCGATAAAATAATTCGGATTATTGATGAAAAAAACTTTAAGCTTGATCCATTGCGTATATTGAGAGCCTGCCGTTTTGCTGCAGTTTTGGACTTTTCAATTGAGCCGCACACCAAAGAAATCTTGCGCCAAATGGTTGCTGATGGAATGATGCGACATCTTACGGCGGAACGAGTATGGAAAGAAACTCAAAAGGCTATGCGCTCGGGAGCTAATTCTGCAAAATATTTTGAAATTCTTTCTGAAATTGGCGGTCTGAAGGATTGGTTTGCAGAAATAGAGGCATTGAAAAATATTCCGGAAAATAAAAAATATCATAAAACAGAAAATACTTTCAAGCACATTATATGCGCCTTGTCGCTGGTGCAAGATGGTGATGAATTAATCAAATGGGCGGTGCTGAATCATGACAATGGCAAAAGTCTGACGCCTTTGGAGATTTTGCCTCATCATTATAATCATGATGTAAATGGCTTGGATTTGGTGCGCAAAATATGCAATAGGTTGAAAGTATCGAATGAATATAAAGATTTTGCGTTATTGTTTTGCCAAGAACATATGCGTGTTGCTCAGTTTTGCAAAATGAAGTTGTCTACGCAATATGATATGGTGAAAAAAATTACGGATAATTTTCGTAATCGCACCCGTTTGGAACGGTTTTTGAAATGTTTTTACGCTGACTATTTTGCTGATCCTACTGTTAATGCAGGTCATGACAATGATGAGTTTGAAGATATTTGCCATAATATTTGTGCAATTTTTGATATTATGGAAGGGGTGGGGCTAAAAGAGTTGAGTGAAGAGCAACAAAACAGTCTTTGCAGGCAGTCAGGCGAAAAATTTGGTGTGCTATATCGAGAATATATGCTGAAGTATTTGAAAATCCAGTTACTCAAAAAATAAAAAAACTCCGGTTAATGCCGGAGTTTTTTAAAGTTTTTCAAATAGTTGACTATTTGGCCAATTGTGCAGCTACTTCAGCGGCAAAGTCTTCTTCTTTCTTTTGAATGCCTTCGCCTAATTTGAAGCATACAAACTCTTTAACAGTAATATCTGTTCCGAGTTCTTTAGCGGCATCAGCAATAACCTGCTTAACTTTTTTATCAGGATCCATGATGTAAGCTTGTTCTTCAAATACAACTTCGTCGTAGTATTTTTTGATACGGCCTTCAATCATTTTTTCGATAATATTTTCAGGTTTGCCGGAAGCTCTGGCTTGTTCGCTGAAGATGGCTTTTTCACGTTCTACAGCAGCCGGATCAACCGCTGCAACAGTTTGGAACAGCGGACGTGAAGCTGCGATGTGCATAGCTAAATGTTTGCCTAATTCAGCCAATTTAGCTTTGTCACCATTAGATTCGATGGCAACCAGAACACCGATTTTGCCCAAATTGTTGCGAGCAACGTTGTGAATGTATGAAGCAACAACGCCGTTGTTGACTTCAACCATTTGAGCACGGCGCAAAGTCATATTTTCGCCGATTTTGGCAATCATGTCGGTCAGGCGTTCTTCAAAAGTTTTGCCACATTTCGGGCAGTTGAAAGATTTCATGTTGCAAATATCGCCATTGTTCATCAAAGCTACTTTGGCGGCATCTTCAACATATTCTTGGAACAGGTCGTTTTTGGCAACGAAGTCGGTTTCAGAGTTAACTTCAACAACAGCACCTTTGTTACCTTCAACAGCAACAGCAACAAGGCCTTCAGCAGCGACGCGGCTAGATTTTTTGGCGGCAGAAGCCAAACCTTTTTTACGCAGCCAGTCTACAGCTTGTTCCATATCACCGTTAGTTTCAACCAAAGCCTTTTTGCAGTCAAGCATTCCGGCGCCGGTTGATTCTCTTAATTCTTTTACCATAGAGGCAGTAATTTCGCTCATTAATTTTTCCTCAAATAGATGTTTTAAACTGCAATGGCGATATTTTAAACTATAAAATACCGCCATTTGTTGAGATTATGGCTGACTGCAATTATTCAGCAGCGGCAGCTTTTTTCTTGGCAGCGGCTTTTTTGGCCGGAGCTTTTTTCTCGGTTGCGGTTTCTGCTTCAGCATTTTCGGCCTCATCTTTTTTGGCAGCTTTTTTGCGAGCAGGTTTTTCCGCTACGATTTCGTCAACCTTAACGCCTTGAGCGGCGATTTCGGCCTGAATACCATCAAGAACTGCGTCAGAAACCATTTCACAATAGAATTGAATGGCGCGAACGGCATCATCATTTCCCGGAACCGGAAAATCAACCAAGGTAGGATCAGAGTTGGTATCAGCAATACCAATTACCGGTATACCTAACTTTTTGGCTTCTTTGATGGCCAAATCTTCTTTCGGCATATCAACGACAAACAGCAAATCAGGCTGTCCGCCCATGTTCATAACACCGTTCAATTCTTTAGCCAATTTTTCCTGTTCTTTTTTCAGGTTGAGCAATTCTTTTTTGGTATAGCCTTCGGTAGCGTTGTTTTCAAACATTTCGTTGAGCTTGTTCAAGCGAGTGATTGATTTGAAAACAGTTTTCCAGTTGGTCAGCATACCGCCGAGCCAGCGATAGTTAACATAGTACTGGCCGCATCTTTCAGCGTTTTCTTTGATGATGTCCTGAGCTTGTCTTTTGGTGCCTACAAACAATACTTTACCGCCATTAGCTGCAATTTCACGAGCAGCATTAAGGGCTGTGTAGAGCATGGGGTAGGTTTGTTGCAAGTCAATGATGTGAACATTATCTTTTTTGCCATAGATATAGGCAGCCATTTTAGGGTTCCAACGACGAGCGTGGTGACCGAAATGTACGCCGTTTTCAATCATTTGGCGAATTGTAAATTTTGGAAGACTCATTTTTATATCCTTTTGTTTTCCGGTTAAACCTCCGCAGACTGTCGGCTTAAGAAACTTAAGCACCGGAGCGAAAGCTTGCGGACAAACCTCGCTGATCTGCGTGTGTAATTATTATAAAGTTACGGACTCCGATTATTCGTAATCCGCAGTCTTTTTACAACAATTTTACAATTTGTAAAGAGTTTTTTTATTGTTTTTTGTGATTAACAAAACCTTTGATGGCTGAGATTACTCGATATACGGTTGTTTCTACAGCTTCGTCTTTGGTTTCAACCACAATATCGGCTTCGGAATAATAGGGATATTCTTCGCTTATATAGTGTTCCAGCTTGCTTTTAAGGTGGGAATCATTGCCTTTTAAGAAGGGGCGATGTTTGCGTCCGTAGGTGCGATGATAAAGAGTATCAACATCGGCTTTTAGCCATATAGTAATGGCGTGTTGTTTGGCCAAATCGCGTGTTTGTTGGGGTACGAAAGAACCTCCTCCCGAGGCCAATACGCAGGGTTGTCCTTGCAAAAGGCGGTGCATGACTCGAGTTTCGCCGGCGCGGTATTCTTCTTCACCAAAGCATTTGAGAACATCAACCAATGGTAAACCGGCGGCTTTTTCAATTTCTTGATCGCCGTCGATAAAAGGAAGGGCTAATTTTTTGGCCAAACGCTTGCCAACACTGGTTTTTCCGCTTCCCATCAATCCTACTAATAAAATTATTTTATCAATTTGCATTGCTTTTAATCTTTGTTTTGAATATTATCGACATAATATAAACAGTTTAAATTTTATCAATCTTTTTTTATGGAAAAGGACAAGTTTATGCTAAATCGCAAGAAAAATTATACATGGCTATATGTTTTAGTGGCACTGCTTTTGGTTGCTCTGCTGTGGGCTGTTTCACAAGAAATGCCTTTGGAAGAAGAGCTTGTGGAAGAAACAATTGCTAATACTTTTGCAAAATAGATGGTTGCCAATATTAAACATTTTCTCAATATGATTGCGACCGAAAAAGGGGCTGCAGCTAACACAATTGCGGCGTATCGCCGCGATTTGGAGCAATTTTGCGAGTTTGTCGGTAAAGACGAGCTTGAAGTTCAGGGTGCAGATATTAGTAATTTTATTGCTGATTTAAATTATCGCGGCATCAGCGCAAAAACAATTGCGCGCAAACTTTCGGCGATTCGGGAATTTTATAAATTTTTATTTTTGGATAAGAAAATTAAGGATAATCCTGCAGCTGATGTTTTATCACCGCGGCTAGATAAGCCTTTGCCGAAGTTTTTGACGGAAGATGAGATAAAAAAGTTGTTTGCAGCGGCAGAAAATAGCGAAAATTTTTCAGGGTATCGGGCCGTTGCAATGCTTAAACTGATGTATGCTTGCGGATTGCGGGTTTCGGAACTGGTTGGTATGCCGGAAAACTGTATTAATTATGAGCAAAAACAAATTATGATATTTGGTAAAGGAAGCAAGGAGAGAATCGTACCGGTGGCACAAGCTGCTATAGATGAAATTAAAAATTATAAAATATATCGGGAAAGGTATCTTAATGGAAATAAGTCACGGTGGCTTTTTCCATCGCTTCATGCGGCGGAGGGACACATTACTCGCGATGGATTTTTTAAAAATATTAAAAATTTGGCTGTTAAAGCCGGTATTTCGCCTGAAAAAGTTTCGCCCCATGTCTTGCGGCACTCTTTTGCAACCCATTTATTGAGCCGCAAGGTAAATCTGCGAAGTTTGCAAAAAATGCTGGGACATGAAGACATTGCTACAACTGAAATTTATACGCATATAATATCAGATCAATTGCGTGATGAGGTGAGGCGCAATCATCCCTTGGCTAAACGCAAAAAACTTATTAAATGAAAAAAACTCCCAAAAATTATTGGGAGTTTTCATTTGGTGACAAACAATTTCTATTGTTTGTTTATCAAAACCATTTCGACGCGTCGATTCTGTTCGCGTCCGGCGGCGGTGCTGTTAGAAGCAATTGGGTTTGAAGAACCGTATCCGTTGGCGACAATGCGTCCGGCATCAACGCCCTGAATTTTAAGATAATTAGAGATAGAGTTTGCTCGCATTAAAGATAAAGAGTTATTGAGTGCAGCGCTTCCGGTGCTATCGGTATAACCGTTAACTTGAATGAGAGTTTTGTTATATTCTTTGACAACTTTGGCGATGGAATTCAAAACAGGTTGAAATGCCGGCTTAATGGTGGCGTCGTTACTGTCAAAAGTGATGTTTCCGGGCATAATCAAATAGATTTGTCCGTCTACATTTTGAACTTGCACTCCTGTATTTAGGAGTTCTTGACGCAATTTACGAGCTTGAATGTCCATATAGGCTCCGGTTCCGGCACCCAAAGCGGCACCACTGGCAGCACCTATAAGAGCTCCTTTTTTGCCACCGATAAGTGCGCCGATACCTGCACCGGCGGCTGTTCCTATGCCGGTTCCCCATGCGGTTTTGGCGACTTGGCTTTCGCCGCTGTATGGATTGGTGGCGCAAGCAGAAAGCAGTGATGCGGCAACTAAGCTGCAAATAAGAGATTTTTTCATGTTGTATTCCTCAAGTTGAATTTATTAAACCAGCATAATAGTAATGTTAATTGATTAAAATATTATTTATAAAAAAATATCCGTTTATGGATATTTTTTTGTGGGGTTTTTGATAATCAGTATCCTAAGAAATGGCGATATTGCGACCACTCGTAACTGCCTTTAGGTGCCTTGGCTTTACGAGCTTCTAAGATTGCCCGTCTCATGTTGGCCTCGGACATATTTCTGGGAGACTTGAATAATTCAGCATCAGGAATGCTGTCATATAGAGCAGCTTGTTGTTCACTTTCAGAAAAAATGCCATCAAATGTAGATGTTTTGTTTTTTTCAAAATAAAGTGTTGTGAATTTATGAAACTCTATAGATATGCGCGATTTCATAGCAGATAGCTTTTGCAAATTTTCCGGTGTATTATCTTTTTCACTGGCATAATACATAGTTTCAATTGTATTGTTATCTTTGTTGGCAGCAACAATGATAGGAGGAAGAATGTCTTGTAATTTTTCTTTATCTTCATCGGGCAAGGTCTGGCGGCGAAGACGGCGCAAACTATCGTGTATCATAGAGGCTTTGTCGGGATCGGCAATTGTCCAATCAAAATATTCTTTTCCTCCGACTTTGGTTGCCATTAACCGAAATGCGTTTTGTTTTTTAAAATTGATTTGTTGCAGATCTACGTCCAGAATATCCATTTTTATTTCTCCTATATATCGGATGGGATTGTCACACATTTTTTGTCTAGCGTCAATGGTTTTTTGTGATTATTTTTCTTGATTGATATATTCTGCAGCTTTGCTGAGGTGAAGCAATTGAAATCCATTTTTTTCTAAAGTCGGCAACCAAGCTTTTAAGGCGCGATATGTCTGCAATTTTGGGTGTCCGATGGCGATGGCATAGCCATTGTTGCGGGCAATTTTCTCGGTTTGATGCAATTGTGATGTAATATAATCAAAATCATCTTTATTGTCCAAAAAGACGTTGCGTGTTACGAGTTTTATATTGTATTTTTGGGCAGATGCTTCGCACACGGAATGTTGTGTGGTTTTAGAGTCTAAAAATATCAGATTTTTTTGGCTAAGCTCCTGCATAACAATATCCATACATCTTTTGTTTTCGGTAAATTTGCTCCCCATATGGTTGTTTATGGCCTTAATATTCGGAAAATGTTTTAACATTTGTTGTAATGTGGTTGTAATTTGTTCATCACTCATTGATGTGGTTAGCATTGTGGGGATGAAGTTTTGCATTATCTGCGGCTCCATTGGTACGTGAGCCATAATTTCGTGTCCGCTATCTTGTGCGGCCTTAATTTGTGTTTGCAGGTTGCTGGCGTAGGTTAAAAATGAAGAAGTTAAAGGATAGCGCAGGCTGATAATATCCTGAGTGCGCTTGATATTTATTCCCATATCATCAATTACAATCACAATGATGGGTTGTTGTGTATGTGTTGTGAGGTTGTTTGTTTGTGCTTGATTGATATGGTCTGCATCAGGAGAATATTCCTCATAAAGTTCATATGATTGTTCATCGCTCAATTTAAGATTATCAATAAGGGGAATATTTTTTTGCAGTGTTTCATCAGGCAATTCAAAAGCGGTATTGTTTTCCCTTAGTTTATTTTCAAGAATAAACATTTTACTTTCGTTATCTTCATCTTTATTGAGTGCGGTGCTTAAGAATGTGTTTTCGTCTTCAGGAATAAGAGATGAAGAAGAAGTTGTTGTTGCAGGAGCAGGAACAGGAACAGCAGAGGTAGATGTCGCAGAATTATTTATAGGTGGATTGAGGTATTGATGAATTAATAAGTATAGCAAAACAACGCATAGTGCAAGATTGATGCACAGCATAATCTTGGGAAAGAGTTTCTTCCATGATAATTTTGTTTGAAGTTTTTTGGGGGTGGATATAGCCTTTTGAGGGCGCGCCTTGCAAGATGGCAGTTGCAATTGGAGCTGCTGCTTGTTAGTCAGTTTTGTTTGTTTTTTTCTGACGTTTTTTTTGCGAGGGCGCGCCAAGTTAGTGTTCCTTATTTGTTACGCAGTGTCGGAAAGGCAATAACATCACGAATGGTTTCGGCACCGGTCAGTAAGATGGCCAGACGATCCATGCCCATACCCATGCCTCCGGTTGGGGGAAGGGCATTTTCAAGGGCATTAACATAGTCTTCATCAAGCATTTGAGCCTCATCATCTCCGGCCTCACGTTCTTTGCATTGTGCATCAAAGCGAGCTTTTTGCTCCAGCGGGTTGGAAAGCTCAGAGTATGCGCATCCTACTTCCATTCCGCCGACATAAGCATCAAAATGCTCTACCAGACGAGGATTTGAGCGGTGTGTTTTAGCTAAAGGTGAAATATCACGCGGCATATCCATA
>CADBMA010000120.1 GCA_902795665.1 uncultured Rhodospirillales bacterium | reverse complement strand
CGAAAGAAGATATCAACTCTCCAAATAGAGATAAATCGCAGTCTGTATGAGGACGAGGCTGTGTATAAAAAAAATGCAAATTTTCAATATGTTAGTTCCGATATATGCGATTCGGTAATTGCGCTGGCAAATTTTTTACTAGATTTTAAGAAATAAATATGTTATAAGCTCCTCTGTTTTGTTAATAATTTGTTAAAAAAGGACGTTTTGTATAACCTGACTTCGGATTATTAAACTTTTGCCTTTAAGCAGATTGAAACTGTAAAAGGGGGATGTCTGTGGCAGTCCGGAGGAACAGAGGGATACTTTTGTTATAAAGTATCAGAATTTTATGATTTTTCTTATATTGCTGATGTTATTTCAGCCTTTGCCGACAGAAGCACAAGAACCTGCTATTGTCGATGAGGCTTTGGTTTGTTTGAATGCTACTATTCAGGCCGAAGAAGAACATCAAATCCAAACCAATCTGCTCAGTTCTATCGCTAATGTTGAAACCGGAAGATGGAACGAGAGATTGCAACAAAAAATGGCTTGGCCATGGTCCGTCAACGTTAGAGGTAAAGGGTATTTTTATAAAACCAAAGCTGAGGCTATTGCTGCTGTGAAAAAATGGCAAAAGCGCGGCTATAAAAGTATTGACGTTGGTTGTATGCAGGTAAATTTGCGTTTTCATGGCAGTGAATTTGCCAACTTGGAAGAAGCGTTTGATCCAGAGAAAAATGTTGCCGTGGCTGCACGAATCTTGAAAAAACGTTATAGTTTGCGCAATGACTGGATGATGGCAGCAACAGATTATCACTCCCGCCGCCCCAAAAAGGCCAGCGCGTATAAGAAAAAAATTCTTGCCGAATGGGATAATTCTGAAGCCAGTCGCGCCAAGTTTGCCGTGCAATATGCTGCTAATTTCTTAGTCACCAAAGACACTCGCAGCTGGTTTTCAAAGCTGTTTGATCGCGGAGAAGATGCTCCGTCACTCACGCTTTCTTTAAGAGATTAAACCAATGTCAATCTCAAAGTTTGTACGCGAATATTCTATCCGGAGCTATGAATGTGACCGTAACGGATTGTTGCGTATTGTGGCTCTGATGAATATTTTTCAAGATGTTGCTGATTCTCATGCCTCAGACCTTGGTGTGGGAATCGAACATTGCTTACAACATGGTCTGGCGTGGGTTGGCTCTAACTATCATATAAAAATTAATCGTATGCCTAAATGGCATGAAAAAATTGTTGTAAATACTTGGCCATCCGCAGAAAAGAAAATCGGCGCAATTCGTGATTTTGAAGTCAAAGACGAGCGCGGAGATATTATCATTGTCGCCTCGAGTCAGTGGATTTTGATTGATTTTGCTCGCAAGCGACCTTTATTTTTGCGTGATAATCTTCCGCAATATCAAGTTATTGAAGAACGCACTCTATGCACAGATTTTCCCAAAATACCACTGCCCGAGCGCAATGACATCACTCATAATTTTAGGGTCAGATATGATGATATTGATGTCAATCATCACGTTAACAACGCTATATATCCTTTATGGGCTACGGAGAGTGTGGATGCTGATTTCAGACTCAATCATCAGCCGCATGAAATTGAAGTTTCGTTTAAGAAAGAATGTCTATACGGTGAAAGCGTAGAAGTTGTGACACAAGTTGACAACCTGACAACTCTACACTGCTTGACTGCAGGAGAAGAAAAACACGAAATTGCCCGATTGCGCATAAACTGGAAACAGCTATAAAAAAACCGCCAAAAATATGGCGGTTTTTTTGTTATTATATTATGGCAAGAGCGGTGACCACGCAGGATCTGAAGCATCCGACGGTGTCACAATCATGCGCTCATTATATCCGGTCAGATCAATTGTGTACAACTTGACCGGTGCCGCGGTACGACCTGACGGCTGTTCTTGACGGAAGTACATCAATACACGTCCATTGGGAGCCCAAACCGGAGCTTCAACCAAATATCCGCTGGTTATTAAGCGCTCACCGCTTCCATCGGGATACATAACTCCAATATAAAACTGACCATCCGCCATTTTAGTAAATGCAATATAATCACCTCGAGGCGACCAAACCGGAGTGGCGTAGCGGCCTTTACCAAAGCTGATACGCTGTACATCACTACCATCTGCATTCATAACATAAAGCTGTTGGTTGCCGCCGCGGTCAGAATTAAATACGATTTTTGACCCGTCAGGCGAATAACTGGGCGAAGTATCAATGGCTGAGCTAGTGGTGATCTGCTTGCTTTTACCACTCTTTAAGTCCATCTCATAAATATTGGTAACTCCGTCTTTGGCGTAGCTGAGCAACAATTTTGAGCTATCCGGAGAAAAGACCGGAGCAAATGTCATTCCCTTAAATTGTCCAACCAAGCGCTGATTGCCGCTTTCAATATCCAGCAAATAAACCCGAGGTGTTTCACCCGCATATGACAAATAAGTTATTTTCTGCAAGTTAGGCGAAAAGCGAGGGGTTAGAGCCATGGAAGCGCCGCTGGTTAAAAATTTGTGATTTTCGCCGTCTTGATCCATAATTGCCAAACGTTTGACACGGCGAGTGGCCGGTCCGCTTTCGGAAATATATACAACTCTGGTATCAAAATAACCTTTTTCGCCGGTCAATTGTTCATAAATAGCGTCTGCAATAACATGAGCAACGCGGCGCCAGTTATCTTTGGTTGTGGTAAAGGATTGTCCTTTCATTTGTTCTTCTGCAAAAACATCCCAAAGACGAAATTCTATTTTAAGTTCTGTGGGAGAAGTTTCTTTAATTGCGCTTTGCACCAAAGCCAGCGCATTAATTGCCTGCCAGTCTGTAAAAGTCGGCATTTCATCAATAGACTTAAATTTTTGAATATAGCTCTTTTCGGAAATTACCCGAAACAGACCGGAGCGTTCCAAATCTGCAACCACAACTTCACGAATTTGGTCGCCGTAAGAAGATGTGTCGCCTCCGGCATTGACCATTGGAGCTATTGCAATAGGCATTGGATCACGCATAGCTCCATTTACATCAATCATCAACTCTGCATGAGCAGAGGTTGCAAACAGAGTTAATAGGGCAAATAAAAACTTTTTCATTTTTTATCTCTTTCAAATTTTAAATTTACTTATCGTATAATCTAGTATAATATTGTTAAAAATTCATTAGGATTAAAAAATATGGAGCTTTCAAAATTTAAAAGTCTGCTACCTCCAAAAACGGCTGTTATCGGATTTGATTTTGGAGTTAGAAGACTGGGAATTGCAATATCAGATTTAACTCTTACGATTGCCAGTTCTTATACAATAGTTCAAAGAAAGAGCAAAACCAAAGATTTGGAAATAATAAAACAAATTATCCAAGAAAAAGAAATTGGCGGCATGGTTTTCGGGTTGCCGTTGCAAATGAACGGACTAGAGGGAGAAACTGCCGCAGAAACGCGCAGATTTGCTGATTGGCTGCAAAAGGAGACAGGTTTGCCATGCACTTTTTGGGACGAGAGGTTATCATCGTCAGCAGTAGAAAGATTTTTAATCAGTGAAGTTGATATGTCACGCTCTAAACGCAAAAAGTTACTTGATGCCTCTGCGGCTGCATATATTTTACAAGGTTTTCTTGACGCATTGAAAAATG
>CADBMA010000119.1 GCA_902795665.1 uncultured Rhodospirillales bacterium | reverse complement strand
TAGTGAGTGCAGGCCCAGTTCCAAGATTTTGTTCAGTTTGGGCATTAAGCACAGATCTTTGGAGTTCATCATATAAGCGCCGTGTTCATCTTCAACAATTTCGTATAACTCATTAGGACGAAACTCTTCTTGCACTAGATATTCGAACATATTTTTGTTGTCATCATTAATCTCAATATCTTTGATAGTTCCATCTTTTAGGCGCAGGTGTAATTTATAATGCCAGCGGCAGCAATGGGCGCATTTGCCTTGGTTGGCGCTGCGGTCAGCTAAAAAGTTTGAAATCAGGCATCTGCCGGAATAAGACATACACATTGCACCGTGGATGAATGTTTCAAGTTTTATATCAGGGCATTGACGCCGAATTTCGGCCATTTCATCATAAGATACTTCACGCCCAAGAACGCAAAGATCGGCTCCGAGGTCTTGCCAAAATTTTACGGTTTGATAAGAACAAATATTGGCTTGTGTTGAAACAAAACGTTTTAATTCGGGAGCATTTTCTTTCAAATATAAAAAAACACCGGGGTCAGCAATCAGAACTCCGTCCGGTTTGAGTTCACGCAGGGTATTTACGAAGTGTGGAAGTTTTGCGACATCTTTGTTGTGAGTATATAAATTGAGTGTCAAATAGATTTTTTTGCCGTGTGCGTGTACAAACTCAATGCCTTCCTTAATATCCTCCATTGAAAATTTTGATTGCGTGCGCAGGCTCATATCCGGTGTACCGGCATAGACGGCATCGGCACCATAGAGAATTGCTGTTTTTAATTTTACCAGCGATCCGGCTGGCAATAATAACTCTGACCTCATTACTTTTTTACCTCAACTTTAGTTGTATAGACAATCATTTCTCCAAGCGGAGTATCACCTGCATTGACACGAGCAATAAATGGAGCGCCGCTGTCTTTGTCGGTCATAATCCAGAAATAAATCGGATGTTGGGAAGTCATCTTCCATAGCGCATCATCGCCTTTTTCTTGCAGTCTGTCAATGCGCATTGCACATTTTATCGCTTTTCCAAAATATTGAGAAACTTCTGTTTGTGGCAGTTCTTCACTTCCTAAATCTTCAAATATAACATTGTATCTTCGTTTGCCGTCAAAAACTTTTTGCATGGTATGGCAGGTTTTGTTTTGATTATATTGCCGAACCACTGTGGCAACAACGCTTTGCAAATCGGTAGTATTGCTGTTGTTTGCAGATATGGCGATTTTTTTCTCACGTTTTTTGTTGTTTTTAGTGGATATTGATTTTATAGGAGTGCCATTTTTGTCATATATTATGTTTTTGGTTCGAGTATTGAAACGCGATTGTGATTTGTAGCTATAATTTTCGGTTTGCATTTTATTGGCGATAATTCGACCGGAAGTTGCATATTGTGCCTCAAAAGGGTATAAGGTGTCAAACAGACCTTTAGTATAGACATTAGAATTTACAGAATATTGCGAGGGAGATATTTTGTATTCAAAATCGGTTTCAGCGGCATTAAAAATTCCTACAAATACGTCAAAATGATGCTTGACACTCAAAGCCATCGCCGAATGAGCGTATAAAAATGTGATTATCAGTGCCAATATGGCTTTTTTGTGTAAAATATCTTTCATTATCAAAAAAAATTTGCTAAATTGCATCAAGTTTCTACCTATGTATAAGGATTTTATAAAAATGTCAAAGAAAGTTTTGGTGATTATGGGCGGATTTTCATCTGAACGCGAAGTCAGCTTGGTCAGTGGACGAGGAATTGTTGAGGCTCTGCGTAGCGAAGGATATACGGTATTTGAACATGATCTGACAGATGCTGCAGAGCTTGTTGAAACTATAAAACGCGAAAAAATTGATGTTGTTTTTAATGCGTTGCACGGAAATTGGGGCGAAGATGGTGAAATTCAAGGTCTGCTTGATATGTTGCAGATTCCTTATACGCACTCCGGACTTAAGGCGTCAGCCGTTGGTATGGATAAACATTTGACCAAGTTGGTATGCGAATCTATTAATATTAAAACGCCGTGTGGTGAAAAAAAGACTTATGGCCAATTTTGCAATGAGGGGACTAAGGTTGTAATGCCTTATGTTATTAAACCTGTTTGTGATGGCTCTAGCGTTGGAGTGTATATTATTCGCAAAAATGACGATTTGAAACAAGTTAGTTTTGATGATGATGTGGAGATTTTGATTGAAAAATACATTGAAGGTCAAGAATTGACAGTTGCAGTATTGAAAGACAAAGCCTTAACTGTAACCGAGATGCGCCCGCGCCAAGGTTTTTATGATTATAATGCTAAATATAGCGATGGTGTAACCGAGCATATTATCCCAGCGCAAATTCCCCAAAAAGCTTTTGATGAAGCATTGTTATCAGCAGAAAAATTACATAAGACATTAGGATGCAAGACGGTTTCGCGCTGCGATTTTAGGTATAATGCACAAGATGGCGTGGTATTGCTTGAGATAAATACGGCTCCTGGAATGACGCCTTTGTCATTGGTGCCGGAACAATATAAATATTGCGGTGGTACATATTCAGAACTTTGTAAAATTTTGGTTGAGGATGCAGCGTGTCGAAAAATATAATTGTGATTGGAGGACCGACCGCTTCGGGAAAGTCAGGATTTGCAATTGATTTGGCCTTAGAATTTAACGGTGTGATTATCAATGCCGATGCCAGCCAAGTTTATAAAGGCATTCCTATTATTGCAGCGGCTCCCACAGCCCAAGATAAGGCGCTGGTTGAACATTT
>CADBMA010000118.1 GCA_902795665.1 uncultured Rhodospirillales bacterium | reverse complement strand
GGCCAAATTGGGTGACCTTCTTCGTCATATGCATACGCACAACCGAAAATCTCTTTAAAATATTTGCGGATTGAGCTTCCTTCCAAAATTTCTTCGTATCCTGAAGATATGATATAGTGCTCAATATCAAGATCAAGCATTTCACCATAATGATTAACTCGCTCAAACCATTCCTCAACACCGGCATAATATTTAATATTTTTTGCACAATCAAAAAATGTCTTTTTAGTAAGCGGATGTTTTTTCTGGTTTGACATTTTTACAAAATAGAACATTGAGCTGGTAATTTGATCAGCATCGTTATCTATCCACCATTGATTGGCCTGCTTCCAAAATGTTTTGGGGTGCATTTTAAAGAGCTGAATTAATCCATAGTCCTGCATATTTGTAGTGCTTAGTGTTCCGTCAAAGTCATAAACCAACGCAACTTTAACTTTTTTTACCATATTTATGTATCTCCACTTGCTATTTTTCACTAAATATCTTATAAAACGAAGAAGTTAATAAATATACAACAAAGGATAAAAAACAATGCCTGCAACAACAATGGATCAATTAGTATCATTATGCAAACGCCGCGGTTTTATTTTTCAAAATGCCGATATTTACGGAGGACTGCAAGGAGTTTATGATTATGGTCCGCTCGGTGTGGAACTAAAAAATAATCTCAAAGCCGCTTGGTGGCGCGCTATGGTATATGAACGCGACGATGTAGAGGGATTGGATTCTGCCATTCTTACCAATCAAAAAGTTCTGCATTATTCCGGACATGAAGATACTTTTTCAGATCCAATGATTGATTGTAAAAAATGTAAAAGCCGTTTCCGCGCGGATCACATCAATGGCAAATGTCCTAACTGCGGCTCTGCTGACTTGACCGAACCGCGCCCATTCAATTTGATGTTTAAAACCGCAATCGGACCAGTGGATGACGGATATTCTTATGGATATTTGCGTCCTGAAACAGCGCAGGCAATATTTACACAGTTTAAAAACGTGGTTGATTCAACATCTCGCAAGTTGCCGTTTGGTATTGCCCAAATCGGCAAATCTTTTCGCAATGAAATTACACCACGCAATTTTATTTTCCGCGTGCGCGAGTTTGAACAAGCTGAACTTGAGTTCTTTATTGAACCGGGCGAAGATGAAAAATGGCATGAGATATGGAAAGAAAACCGCATTAATTGGTGGCTGGAACAAGGTCTGAAAAAAGAACATATGAATATCTACACCACACCGAAAGAAGATTTGGCACACTATGCTAAAGCCTGTTATGATATTGAATATCAATTTCCGCATGGCATGGAAGAATTGGAAGGTATTGCCAACCGTACCGACTACGACCTCGGCAATCATACCAAAGCGCAAGAAGAAATGAATTTGACTTCGCATTGCCATCCCAATTCTGAATCGACGCAAAAACTGTGTATTATGAATGATAATAACCAATGGGTTGTTCCTTTTGTGATTGAGCCGTCAATGGGTATTGACCGCGGCGTGCTGGCGGTTATGACCGAGGCCTATACTGAAGAAGATTTGGGCGAAGGAAACAGCCGAATTGTTTTGAAACTCAAAAAACATTTGGCCCCCATTAAGGTGGCTGTTATTCCTCTTAAAAAGAATAATGAGCAGATTATGGCCAAATGTCATGAGATAAAACAAAATTTGCTTAAACTCGGTATAGGACGTGTTGCGCTGGAAAATACCGGAAATATCGGCAAAGCATATCGCAGACATGATGAAATCGGCACTCCGCTTTGCATTACAGTCGATTTTGAAACCATTGAGCAACAACCGGAATCGGTTACTATCCGCGATCGCGACACAATGGAGCAACATCGCGTTAATGTTGCCGATTTGCCCAACTATTTGCGAGAGTATTTTTTATAATATTTCTTGAATTGTTCTAACATTTATCCCCGCATTACGAATGCGGGGATAAATGTTTAATAAAACTCGATTTTGACTTTTTTATCATAAAACCGTGCGATGCGGAAAATATGGTCAAAATTGCAGATTTT
>CADBMA010000117.1 GCA_902795665.1 uncultured Rhodospirillales bacterium | reverse complement strand
TATCTGACTGTGGTGTCTGGCTGTCCGATGATTGGTTTTGATTATCTGACTGAGAATTATCTTGTTGATCCTTGCTATTTTGCTGCTGTTGCTGGTTTTGCTGCTGTTTTAGGTACTCAAGGTTAAATTTTGCATCTTCGTGCTGAGGATTGGCTTGCAGTACTTCTTCATATTTTGCAATTGCATCATCTATTTTGCCTGATTTTGCCAGAGCATTGCCTTGGTTATACAAGTCTTCAACACTATTGCCTTTTTGAAAAAATCTCAGAGCATTTGCGTAATCTCCTTGACGATAGAGTGCTGACGCTTTCCATTGTGGGTGCTCAAAACTTTCGGCAGCAGTATTATAATCTCCTGCGGCAAAAGCTGCTGCTCCATCCTGATTGCTATTAGTAAAAAATCCTGCCTCTGCCTGAGATATTGATACAAGACAAAATATAACGATCAGAATACCGCGGCGGAAAAAATATAAACAGCAAAACAGAGGAATGATTAATAAATAATAACCGTCATCAGCCCACGCTTCTCGCTCATTTGCGGTTTTTTGCATATCGCTTGATATTTGAGAATTAATGCGTTCTATCAAATTATCAACTCCATCGGCAAGCAGAACTGCTTTTCCATTTCCTTTTGTTGCAAGCAATTGTAATTTTTCATTATTATCGGCGCGCGTTTCAACAATATAGACATTATAGCCTGATGCTGCACTTTCTGCTGCAGCTGCAAGTGCGGCATTAAATTCCTGTCCTGCATCAGCAGTCAAAATAATGATGCTGCCTTGATGATAACCTCCATCTTTCAAGCGTTCTGCTGCCAGATTTATGGCACGATCGAGTTTATCTCCGTTTTCTGGCATTATATCACTGTTTATTGCCGGTAAAAGATTGGATATTATATTTTTATCTTCTGTTATCGGGCTGATCAGATACGGTTCATCAGTATAAACAATCAATCCAACCTGCCCGTTTAGCTTTTGTAAAATATCATCAATTGCAAACTTGGCGCGTGTCAGGCGATTGGGGGTAATGTCGTCGTTATCCATATCCGAAGAGAGGTTTAGCAAAAGCATGACCGGATTGACCGGCGCAAAGGTTGGAACATTTTTTTTGCGCCAAGTCGGCCCTGCAAGTGCCAAAATTGCTCCGCAAAGTCCGATAATAAATAAATAACCGACAAAACTACGTTGTTTGGAACTGCCGCGAATGAGAAGAAAATCAAGTAATTTTTTGTCGCAGACCGTTTCCCATGCCGATACATTTTTCATACCGCTGAAAAAATAGCGATATGCCAAAAATGGAATGGCAAGCAGAATCAAAAACCATGGACGTAAAAAATGAAAATGTTCAATCAGGCTCATCTAAATATTCTCCTTTGTAACCCCAAAAGCAGAATCGTCATCACCAGAGCTCCAGCCAAAGGATAATAAAACAAATCGCGACTTTCTTGAATATATTGTTCCTCATTCAAGCTGGGTTCCATTTTATCAATTTCGCCATAAATTTTTTGCAATGAAGCTGTGTCTGACGCTCTAAAATAATGACCTTCTGTTTCGGCAGCCAATTGCTGCAAGCTTTTTTCATCCAGACCGTCAGCTTGCACCATTCTGACACCAAAAAATGAGTGCATTAGTTGTTTTTGAGAGCCGACTCCGATTGTATAAATCTTTACATTTTCTTTCTGTGCTAGCTTCAGAACTTCGGGCATACTTAAACTTCCGTCATTATTTTCGCCGTCGGTCAGTAAAATCATGACTTTTTGGCCTTTAGTTTCGCGCATATTTTTGAGTGCCAGTCCCACTGCATCTCCAATTGCCGTAGAGTTACCGGCCATTCCGGCATCTGCATTCCATAGAGTGTCCAGAACAGCTTGTTTATCAAAGCTAACCGGTGATTGTAAGTATGATCTGGTGGCAAACAGTATAAGCCCGATACGGTCATTAACTCTTTGATTGATAAAATTTTCAGCGGCAAGTTTTACAGCGGTTAAACGGTTAATACGTTGGTTATTATACTCAAAATCCGGCTCTAACATGGAAGTTGATATATCCGTAACCATCATGATATCGCGGCCGTAATTATTGAGGCGAATCGGTTCACCAACCCATTGCGGACGGGCCGCGGCTAAGCTTAATAAAGTCCACACAATGTAGAGCAGAAAAACATTCAAATGCTTTTGCTGTTTTTCTGAGGCGCCATACCATAGCGAACCGGAACGTAAATTTATTTGAGCCACTTCTTTTAAAAACGGAACGCGCAGTGCATC
>CADBMA010000116.1 GCA_902795665.1 uncultured Rhodospirillales bacterium | reverse complement strand
TTGGTCGAGTATTCTCCAGTCAGTATCCGGAAGCTCGCTCATCTTATACTCAGTCTGAAACAGCGGGTTTTTGCGGATTTTCCCGATTTCCTGCTGTAAGAATGGATTTTCCTTGACATAAGTGGCAAGAGATGGTACATTGTTGTCCATAGAAGAGGCTTGTAGGTCAGAGAGACGCTTCCTGCCGGCAGGATTATCCTGTAACGACGCTGATTGGCGCTCAGCCGAGCCTCTTCTTGGTTTTTGATATACAGTTTTTGCAACCGTATCGCCTGTTTTATCATTTCTTGAGACAAAACCTATAAAATCGTTGTTATGCCCATCCCTTTCTCTTGACAACTTCTGAATATGAGGATACTTGCTCTCTGACACATTAACGTCAGACAAATGATAAACCTCATCAGCAATTTGAGCAATCCTTTCTGGTGTATAATTCTCCAACATACGATTTCCGCGCCATTTTCGCACTACACCAGCCGGTATTATCATATCAGCATCCAGAGGTATTTCACCATTATTTACCCTGATTTGATTGACTTGCTGTCTTATATTTTCCGGTAATGCTCCGAACGGAATATCGGAATACTCACCCGAATTTAACTGATTTATTAAATTTTGCTTAGACTGCTCCCTAGCCGCCAAGTTTTTAGCTTCCACTTCTGCCAAATCTCCGCGTTGATAAAATTTTTCATACAGCGGGGCTGCTTTTTCTCTTGCCTCGTTTTCCACCGCCTCAAGACTATCAAATCGGCTCAAGCTTCCAAGATTGTCGTCTATAAAAGCCGAATTAATAAGCGGCGGCAATGAGCTGTTGTGTATATTGCTCGTGAGGATGTTCAAAGATTTGTTTAGTAGAGCCTTGTTCGACAATTTTGCCGTCTTTCATAACAATAACGGTATCTGACATTGTTTTAATTGCTTTCATATCGTGAGAAATAAAGATATAGCTTATCTGTCGGCGATTTTGAATTTTTTGTAATAAGTTCAGTATCTGGGCTTGAATGGTAACATCAAGAGCCGAGGTCGGTTCGTCCAAAATGAGCAGCTGCGGTTCCAAAACCAATGCTCTTGCAATAGCTATTCGTTGCCGCTGCCCCCCTGAGAATTGGTGAGGATATTTTTCTATATCTTCGCTGGATAATCCCACCTCATTGATAACATCAACTACACGTTGGCGGCACTCTTGTTTGCTTAGTTTAGGAAAATTAACTATTAATCCTTCACAGATAATCTCTTCTACGTTCATTCGCGGATTAAGCGAATTGTAAGGATCTTGGAATACAATTTGTATCTGCCGCCGAAAATTTTTGATATTATTTGTTTTAATGCATTGATTTTGATATATAAATTTTCCTTCGTATTTGTTGATTCCGACTAAAGACAGTCCCAATGTGCTTTTTCCGGAACCAGATTCTCCAACAATTCCCAAAGTTTGCCCCTTGTTTATAAGGAAAGAAATATCATCAACAGCTTTTACCCATTGGGTTACCCTTCCCCAAAAATTTCTTTTCAGCGGAAAATGCACTTTGATATTTTGGGCGGAGAGTAATTGCTCAGTAGATTCATTATTGTTATTTTTCAAAATGTTAATAGAGTTTATTAATGTTTTAGTGTAACTGTTCTGAGGGGTGTTAAATACCGTTTCTGTGGCACCGCTTTCTACAATTTTGCCATCTTTCATAACCAAAACTCTATCGGCGATTTTACGAATTACTGCCAAGTCATGACTGATAAAAATTATTGCCATATTCATTTGCTTGCGTAAATCCAACAGCAGATTGATGATTTGTTCCTGAACAGTAACATCAAGCGCGGTTGTCGGTTCATCAGCAATCAAAATCTGCGGGTTGTTGGCAATTGCCATCGCAATCATCACTCTTTGGCGCTGCCCGCCGGAAAGTTCAAAAGGATAAGCATTGATGCGTTTTTCGGCATCTTTAATTCCTACCTTTTGCAACAATGACAGAGCTTCTTTTAGAGCTTGCTTTGCAGACAGACCGCGGTGAGATATTATTGTTTCGGCAATTTGATGCCCTATTTTATGCAACGGGTTAAGTGATGACATTGGTTCTTGAAAAATAAAACCGATTTTTCCACCGCGCAATTCTTGCAATTGTTTTTCTGAGGCGGTCTGGATTTCTGTGCCGGATAGTTTTATTGATCCGTGGCTTGGAAATAAGCCTAGAATTGAGAGCGCGGTCAGTGATTTTCCCGAGCCTGACTCACCGACAATGCCTAAAATTTCTCCTTGTTTTAGCGAAAAGTTTATACCATGTACAACCTCTCGCCCATTACTGACATTAATGCTTAAATTTTTTACTTCCAGTAGGTTCATCTTTGTTCCTTTCTGGTATCCAGAGCATCACGCACGCCCTCGCCTATAAAGATTAACAAAGTTAAAAGTGTTGATAAAACTACAAAAATTGAAATTCCTATCCAAGGGGCTTGCAAATTATCTTTGCCTTGACGTACCAAGTCGCCTAATGACGGATATTCGTGTGAAAGTCCTAAACCTAAGAAATCTAAAGCGGTAAGAGATACAATGGCCTCGGATATCAAAAAGGGAATGAATGTTATGGCGGCAACAACGGCGTTTGGCAGAATGTGGCGGTATATGATTCGCCAATTTCCAACTCCAAGCACTCTTGCGGCTTTTACAAAATCAAAATTGCGAGCGCGCATAAACTCGGCGCGCACCATTCCGGTTAGTGATGTCCATGAGAAAAACAGCAATATTATCAACAATGTCCAGAAGGTTGGAACAAATAAGCTGGCTACGATTATTAAAATAAATAATTGCGGCAGAGAGTCCCATATCTCTATGAAACGCTGCATTAAAATATCAGTTTTTCCGCCGAAATATCCTTGAATTGCTCCGGCTATTATACCAATTAGAGAAGAAATGAATGTTAATATGAGGGCAAAAATTACTGAGAGGCGAACTCCGTATAAAATTCGTGATACAATATCCCTGCCCTCGTCATCGGTTCCCAGCCAATGTGAGCGGCTGGGGGCAGCAGGAGTTGGTGTTTTCATACGAAAATCGACAGTGTTGAATGAAAAAGGGATTGGAGGCATCAGCATCCAACCATTTTGGTTAATATTATCAATGATAAATTCATCCTTGTAGTCGGCCGGAGTTGGAAAATCGCCGCCAAAATCGGCGTCAGTATAATTTATGAAAACCGGAAAGTATAATTTGTTTTTGTATGAAACAATCAGCGGATTGTCATTAGCGATGAACTCGGCGGCAAAACTCAATAACATGATTATTCCAAATAAGATTGCTGCCCAATAGGCTCGTCGGTTTTGGCAGAATTTATGCAAAATCCTGTTATTGCACAGTTTTGACATTATTTTATTCCTCGACCGGAATTTGGGCTACTTCGGATAAAGATTTGACCGGTGCTTCAGCTTCAACGTTTACCTGACCAGACATAACTTTCTGTTTTTCAAGAGTTTTTTCTTCCAGAGGCAACATTTGCGGTTGTTTGTGTATAATCTCATCATCTGCAAAGGTTGAGTTTTCTTCATGACGCGGAGCAAGGGCCAAGCTTTGAAAATTGATCTGGTTCCAAGCTTTCATCCACCCCATATATTTTTGGTATGATTTTTGAGCAATATCATTGGTATATTCAACAGGATTTAACCTATTGCGAACAGCTTGTTTGGTTGTTTTAGAGGTGGTTACATCATCAAACTCGGAGCATTTTTCGCCGTTAAAATGTTGGTTTATGATGCTGGGTATGGAGCATATTGACTTGTTAATTGTAAATTTTTTGTTGGCGGAGTCAAAAATGGCCACATCAGTCAGTTGACTGTTCAGGAAATTGCTGACCAATGAATCGTCGGCGTCACCAAGCATATCATCCATGCCATTCAGCCCCTGAATGATGACAACAGCGTTTTCCAAAACACCTGAGTTTTGGAGTTTGTGCATAAATTGTCCCAATTTTCCGTACAGGCACATGGACTGGTGCATATATGCGCTACGTTTTTCAGAAACATTGTTGCGCCCTACCCAAGGTTTGTTGTTTTTGGATAGCCATTTTTCAGTTGGTTTCAGGCGGCACATTTCGTCATATACAAATGTTTCGGAAGGCATATCTATAAACAACAGGTAGGCGTGGTTGCCTTTATCATTTATAATATTTTCTGCTGTAAGGTCCAGTGTTTTAAGCGTGTCAACAGTGTGTAAATTGGTGTATGACATACCTAAAATTGGAAAATTATCAATATCGTAAAAAGGTTTTATGCGGTCATAGATAACTTTCCACATGGATTTCATAAATTTACCGCTTTCAAGCCATTGAGCCATCAAAATCCAAGAATCTTCCCAAGGTGATGCTTTTAAGCGAACAGGATTGGCAACAGTGGTAACGCAGCGGTCTACATTATTTATATTATTTTGACGGCACAAGTTGATACCGTGTGATTGATAGGCGCTGATTGCATAATTATGTTGTTTTAATAACTCAACAGCTTTGTTGTTTTTGAGATAAGCTTCAAAATCCGTACGGTTTTTAAATTGCCAATAACTATCTTTCATAACTTGAGTTTGAATGTTTTCGAACTGTTCCTCGGGAACCGACAGATTTAGGCTATTGGCGGCATTGATATATGGGTTGCGTCCGGCAACATAAGCATTGGGAAACAGCTTAAATCCATGTTTGGCGTAAAATCCAAGCATTATTTCGCGCAACTGTTCTCTATATATTTTGTTGGCAAAACTATCTTCAAGACCCGCAATATATCCGTATGAAGGCAGGTTTGGCAGCATTATGCTGATGATTTTTTTGTCGGATTGATTGAGGGGATCGGCAATGTGAGAATTTTCGACAATATTAAATTCAGCTTTGGTGTAGTTTTGGTGGTATAAAACGGCTCCAAATGCAAACATTGCAGCGCAAGCAAAGAAAAAACGAATTTTTTTATTGCTGAAAAATAGTAAGAAAAATGTGGCAACGGCAAGTATCAATGATATCAGAGATGAGGAATGATTATTGGCTAAGGCCTCGGAATTAAAGTTAGCAAATTGGTGAAACATTGCTAAACTGAATATATACATAATGCCGGAGGTCAATATGCATAACAAGAGCGAATAGCCAGAAAAAATAAAATAAAGTATGGCGGTTATGGTTCCGATAATGCATAAAGATATTGTGATTTCAGGGCGCATTACAGGAAATTCAGCATATATGTTATCATATCCTGATGAGGCATAAAGAACAAAATTAATTCCAAGTAGAGAAAAGCCGATGATTGCAAATAAAATTAAGTTAATCCAATAATTTAGAACGGGGTGTTGTTTTATTTTGCGGCGAACATATTTTTTGCGTGGGGCTGGTTGCGGTTTAACAGAAACAGGAGCCGGCTCACGCGCAGAGGTATTGTCAAAGCTGGGTTCTTTTCGCTCAAATAGATTCATTTTATTGCCTTTATTTAAGTTAATTACTGACATATTTATATCAATATAACAAAGACAATATTATTTTAAAGCAAAAATCCACGAGATTGCACAAGCTTGGTCATTTTTTTAAGCACGTCCGGTACGGAGGTGAATATTGTTAACATCAAATGAGAATTCATCAATAGCGCGTTGCCATTTTTCATCATCAGGTGTCTTGAATAAGAGATCTGCTGTTGTGTCTGTTACCAGCCAATCATTACGAATGATCTCATTTTCAAGCTGTTTGGGATCCCAACTGCTATATCCCAGAGCCACTAAGTTAAATACCGGACCGTTGCCAAAAGCTATGTCATTTAATATTTGGAGTGATGATGAAACGGCTAATTTTTCGTCAATAACCAGTGTTCCTTCATATTTTGCATCAAGGCTATGCAGGACAAAGCCACGAATTTGCTCCAAAGGACCGCCCTTGTGAAGAATTATCGGTTCAACCGGTGCCTCACCGCCGATATTAAATTGGCTGATTAAATCTGAGAAATAAAATTCTTTTATCTGTTTATTGACCACAAACCCCATTGCGCCATCATCATTGTGAGCGCAAATGTACACAACCGAATGTTTAAAACGTTCATCTTCAAGATGAGGCATTGCTATTAAGCATTTTCCTGTTAAATAATCTCTTGCCATTTTTTAATCTGCACTATACCATAATAAAATACTTAGTTATATAATAACACATAAACTTAAATTTTTAAACCTTAATTAATGATACAATGAAGAATTTTATATTTGGGATTTTAATAATAATTTTATCATCTGGTTTTGCTTTTGCTGATGACGCGGAGCAAATGCCGCCATTATATCAATCTAAGCAAGAAAAAGTGGAAGCATCGCTGACACAGATAATTGAAGCCGCTAAATATTTTGATGCAACATATCCTGAAAATAAGATAAATGATGATATGAGTAAGGATATTATAAAATATTTTCCAGATATTGAAGAACAAGATGTTTATACCGTTCAGGGGTATATTCGTAACGGGCTTGAGTTTTATCGGTTTGTAAAAAAAGCTTATGATGAATATGTGGAAAAATTGTTAACACCTGAGGAACCGCCTTTGATTGTCGATGACGATCAATATGCTGTCATTTCGCCGACTAATGGCTATATTGCTCCACAAAATCCCAATGATGTTATAGTTATTAGTGATATAAAGACTGTTGTGCCATATAGTCGCGATAGCCGTGATATAGATGCTTTTGCGGCTAAAGTTCAGCACGATGGTATTAAATCGAATACGCAGGGCAATTTTGATGAGATGATGTATATATTATCACGTCTGGAGTGGAAAAAGCTGCCGTTCTATGGAATTATTTATCCCAACCCGCTTACCGGTAATAAAGGGATTGGAAAATGGGAGAGTAAAAACAAGATATCAGCCCGTATTATTACGCAAAAGACCGGAGTTAAAGATATCAGCTCTACGCGTGGGGTGATACAGATTGTATTTCCTAACGATAAAATGATTATTGGCACTAATGGCAGATATCATAAGCCTCAGGTGGATTTTGCAAAATCGAAAAATTTGAAAAATTGGAGCATCAGCTTTCCTATGCCGCAACGTCTTAATGATGTTAAAAACAATGATTGGAGCGTGTATTTGGGAGAATTGGCCATTCCGGTGAAATTTGATATCGAGAATTCGGAGCAACCTCTTGAGCTTGAGGCTGAAGTAAAAATTGATGTGTGCGATTCTCAACAACAATGCTATACAGAGACACTACAGCCCAAACTTGTTGTTGATTCTGAATATAGCCGTGAATCTTCTGTTGCAACTTATATCAACCAAAATCATGCCAATATTCCTTCGGATAATTCAGATAAGCTTAGTATAGAGCGAGTTTCCATAAAATCATTGCCAAATCAGGATGATTATCTGGAAGTTATATTGCAATCAACGGAAAAAGTATCCGACTTTGGAATATTTATTGATAGTCCTGATAATATTGCATTTGAGGCTCCTCGTATTCAGATTGATGGCAAAAAGATTATTGCTCGTTTTTTGCTGATTGATAATCAAACACAGATTCGCGAAAGACCTTTTGAGTTAAAAACAGTACTTAATAAGAAAAATCTTATCAATTTTACAATTATGCCCGAAGAGTTTGATAATAGCATTGTCACTGAACGTCCGTCTCTTTCTTTCAAATTTATATTTTTGGCCTTTGTCGGTGGATTTTTACTAAACCTGATGCCTTGTGTATTTCCGGTTTTATCAATAAAACTTCTGTCTTTGACCAAATTCGGCGCGCGGCAAACCATTAATATCAGACGCAATTTTTATTATACAATATTGGGAATATTGCTCAGTATGCTTGGTTTGGCCAGCTTTTTGGCAATGCTAAAGTATCTTGGGCATAGCATTGGTTGGGGAATGCAATTTCAAAACCCGTACTTTGTAATTATTATGATTTTTGCGGTATTGGTGTTTTTGCTTGCAATTTATGATGTTGTCAATATATCTGTTCCAAACAAAGTGCAGCGGATTATTAATTCACAGTCTCCGGATAGTTTTAATTATTTTCTGACCGGTACTTTGGTGGTTTTGATGTCAACCCCATGCACGGCTCCTTATCTGGCTACGGCGATCGGATTTGCATTGGCCGGCAGCATTTCAGAGATATTTATAATTCTCATTGCCGTGGCTATGGGGTTGGCGGTACCTTATTTGCTTATATATTTATGTCCATGGCTGATTAACTTGGTTCCGGCTCCAGGGGCTTGGATGCAAAAACTTAATAATATAATGAGTTTTATGCTGTTTATTACCATAGTTTGGTTATTTTCAATAATCTATGCACAAACAGATTTTTGGTTTGTTTTACGGCTTGGCGGTTATGTAATTGCGGCAGCGTTGCTTTTGTGGATTAATTCCGTATTTGCAGAAATTGATTATGATGATTTTACACCTCAGCGGGAAGCAAAAGTGCGGTTTGTTTTCAAATCGATTTTTGTTGCTCTTACCAGCCTTATGCTTGTTATTGCGTTGATTGATGGCGGATATGCTTATAACAGACACCACCGTAAGGTTGTTGAAAGCACGGTTGATAGCGTTAATATGGAAAAAATAAACAATTATGTGAAACAAGGCAAAACCGTGGTTGTGGCTATTGGCGCGGATTGGTGCCTGACCTGCAAGTATAATAATCTTACGGTATTGAATTTGCCGTCAACAGTTGAGGTTTTGAAAAATAAGAATATTGTGTTTATAAATGTTGATTGGACAAACTACAATCAAGAGGTTTTGTTGTTTATGGAAAAATATGGTCGCAGCGGACTACCTTTTTATATTTTGTTCAGTCCTCTGGTTCCTGATGGTGTGGTTTTGCCCGAAATTTTGGATAATCGCGATTTTATAAATATGATTCTAAACTTTACTCTGAGGTTGAAAGATTCTTGATTGCATTGCGAGCCAGTTCGTCCACGCGTTCATTATCAACATTTCCGTTATGCCCTTTTACCCAAACCCAGCGGATTTCATGAAGTGGCAGTAGTGCATCAAGTTCTTGCCATAGATCAATGTTTTTAACATCTGATTTTTTGTTAGAAGTTTTCCAGTTGTTTTTCTTCCAGTTCGGAAGCCATTCGTTAACACCATCCATAACATATTTGCTATCGGTATAAAGGGTGATATTGCAAGAATATTTTAAGGCTTGCAAAGCTCTGATTACGGCAGTCATTTCCATTCGATTATTGGTGGTTTCGAGTTCTCCGCCGGATAATTCTTTTTCGATATCGCGATAGCGCAGCAGTGCGCCCCACCCTCCGGCTCCGGGGTTTCCGGAACAGGCGCCGTCGGTATAGATTTCAACACGTTGCATATTATAAGTCTCCGGCGATAAATTCACCAAAAAATTCGTTCAACAGCAAGATATTGTCGGCATCTTCGCGTATGGCCTTGGCCACAAAAGAGCGTAGTCGATTTTTGGGTATATAAATTCTAAAATTACGCGGCGCGGTAGCGTCTGCGCCGATAACGCCGTCAAGAAGAAAATCTTCGTCAATATACGGGCTTAAGATAATTTCAACGGTTGCAAAACGGACGGTACTGCGTGGTGGAACTCGCAATTCGGGACGGGTGATAATGTTGAGCTGTCCTTCAATACCGGCAATTGTATCCATTTGATTATAATTAAGAAAACGAACCTTGTTATATTCACCGCCGTCTGAAGACGTGGTGCAAGACAGGTAAAGTTCTCTAGCAATAACATTGCTTTGATTGTTGCCACGGATAGCAAATGATATTTTTATAAACTTATCCGGAGGGCAATCTATGCTTGAGGGATACAAGATATCAGATTCTTTGTTATCAAGTATTTCCAAATTTTTATCGGTAATAAGCAAATCTATCTCGGCTTGCGGGCGGCGGCCAAACATTCCGGCCAAAACGGAGTAAGGTGCCGGAACATTATTGGAACCGGAACGGATATAGAAAGTATTGCCGACTGTGGTCATTAAAGGAGCCAGTTCACTTTTGGGAATGTAAGTAGCCACAAAACCGGCGCCATTTTCATCAACGCTGATAATGTGGTTGCGCACTTTGTTATGGCTGGGAATTGTGCATCCGGAAATTGCATTTTCTAACCAGCTTAAAAAACGATGAACATTCTGTACTTTTACCTTGGCTCGCGCAACATCACCAATTTCGATATTGCGGGAGCACACCACTCCCCAAACTACAACCCCGCCTTCAGAGTTGCCGAAACCGGAAATGCATTTGGCCAGATTGCGGCGGTCATCTTTGTGCAAAGAATTTCCATTTTTACCAAGAGAATCAGCTTGTTTAAAATCCAAGAACAATTCCTCGCTTTGTGAATTTATGATAAACTCATCAATAGCTTCTTCGCCGAAATAGATTAATTTTTGAAAAATATCCTCTGCACGTGACATAAAATATCTCCTTATTTCAATTTATTGCAAATTTCATCGTAACCGATGTGCCCCTCAATATTGCCAACCAAAGCATATGTCGGGCGTGAAGCAAACACTTTTTGCGCAGTACTAAGAATATCATCGGCTGTGACAGCATCTATATATTGCACCTGTTCTTCCACCGGCACATATCGATTGAACAAAATCAGCTGACGAGCCAGTTTTTCAGCAACGGCAGAAGAATTTTCCAAAGACATCATCATTCCGGCTTTTAACTGCGCTTTGGCGCGAGATAATTCTTCTTCGCTAACTTTTGAATCGGTGATTTTTTTGATTTCATCAATCATTACCGGCATCATTTGGTTAATTTGTTCGCGGTCGGTAGCTGCCGAAATGCCTGTATAGCCGCTATTGGTATAAAAATTGGGAAAGCAGGCTACAGAATAAACCAGTCCGCGTTTTTCGCGAATTTCCTTAAACAATCGCGAAGACATACCGCCGCCGAGAATGGCGGACATTAATATTTCGGGATAATAATGCTCATCAGTATAACTAAAACCGTTAAATCCCAAAATTATCTGCGCTTGTTCAGTATCGCGTTTTTCTGCAAAATATCCGCCGATATACAACTGTTTATCAGCCGTAAAGTTTGTATGTTGCTGAAGATTGCCCAGTCTAGAGGATACCATTTTTACAAAATCTTCGTGGTTTATATTGCCGGCGGCGCATACAACCATGTTTTCAGCGGCATAATTGCTTTGCATATATCCGCGCAACTCGGCATTGCCAAAACTGCGTACCAAATCAGGAGTCCCTAAAATCGGGCGTCCCATGGCCTGCCCCGCAAATGCTTGTTCCTGCATATAATCAAAGACAATATCGCTGGGATCATCGAAGGTTTGTTTAATTTCTTGTACTACAACTTCGCGTTCTTTGACCAATTCTTCTTCTGGAAAAGTCGGTGATGTAATCAGTTCTGCAAGGACATCAATTGCCAATTCGGCATCGTTTTTAAGCATTTTGGCATAAAAGGCCGTAAATTCGCGTGAAGTATAAGCATTGCTTTGTCCTCCGACGTTTTCGACAGCCTCGGAAATCTCAATTGTATTGCGGCTTTTGGTTCCTTTAAAAACCGTATGTTCCAAAAAATGGGATATGCCATTTAATTCGGCTGTTTCGCAGGCTGATCCTGTATTTATCCAAATTCCCAAAGAAACAGTCTCGTACTGCGGATAGCAAAAACTTGCAATTCGCAATCCATTGGGCAAAACAGTCAACTGCGGATACATTATTCTTCCTCCTTATTGTTGATTCTTTCAATGTCAGCACCAACGCTGCGTAGTTTTTGCTCCAATTTTTCATATCCGCGGTCAAGATGGTATATGCGGTTGACAATTGTTTCTCCTTCAGCAATCAATCCGGCAAGGACTAAAGCAAAAGAGGCGCGCAGATCTGTTGCCATTACCGGAGCTCCGTATAATTTATCAACGCTGCGGACAATTGCCGAAGCATGGCCATGTACGTTGATATTTGCTCCCATCCGCAATAACTCAGGAACATGCATAAATCTGTTTTCAAATATGGTCTCAGTAATCATTGAAGCGCCTTCGGCCGTGAGCATCAATGTTAAAAATTGTGCCTGCAAATCGGTGGGAAATCCGGGGTAATAATCAGTCATCAAATCTTGACCGACAAGTTTGCATCCGCGTGCATCAACAACAATAGATTGCGGTTTTTCTTCAATTTTAACTCCGGCTTGACGCAATATTTTGATAGGTGTCTGTAGTGTTTCTGCCTGAGCGTTAATCAACTCAATTTTGCCGCGTGTAATTGCCGCAGCAACAGCGTAAGATCCGGCCTCTATTCTATCCGGAATTACTTTATGAATGGTTCCGTGCAATTTTTCAACGCCTTCGATTCTCAACACAGAGGTTCCAATTCCGCTGATTTTGGCGCCCATATCATTGAGCATTGCGGCCAAATCACCGATTTCAGGCTCACGGGCGGCATTTTCAATTATGGTTATTCCGTCGGCTAAAACTGCAGCCATCATTACATTGCAAGTTGCGCCAACTGAGGCAATGTTAAACACCAAGTGGGTTCCTTTCAGTCGTTTATCGACTGAGGCAATTACATAACCATTTTTAATTTCGATATTTGCCCCCATCTGCTCCAATGCAGAAAGGTGAATATCCATCGGACGAGCTCCGATAGCACATCCTCCGGGGAGCGAAAGCTCTATATATCCTTTGCGAGCCAATAGAGGCCCCAGCGCATAGTATGAAGCACGCATTTTACGGACATAGTCATACGGAGCAACCAAACTGCTGAATTCTTTGGTTAAATAAGTATAATTTTTGCAGGCATTGCCGTCAATTATTTCGTCGCGGCTTTCAATTTTGGTGCCAAGCTGCTCCAATAGCGCGTTCATTGAAATAATATCCGATAACAATGGCATATTGGTAAGCGTAACCACTTCATCTGTCAATAAAGAGGCGCATATCAGCGGAAGTGCGGCATTTTTGGCACCACTTATATAAATTTGCCCATTGAGTTGCTTTCCGCCCTTAATTTTTAGTCTATCCATTGTTTGTGCTTTCTTTTTGCTTTTTTAACTTGGTTAGTTCGGCCTGTTGTTTTTTGCGTTTTTCTAAATTTTTTTGCAGCATTTTAGCTTCGCGTTCAAAACGCTCATCGGCGCGTGTTCTTTTTTTATCTGACATATTGCATTCCTTATATTATCTTGATGAGAATATAACCACCTGTGGCAAAAATAATCAAGCATAAAAACGCATTGATAAACAGGCAAACAAGGATTTAGAATAAAAAAAGCAACCTTTTGCAAGGTTGCTTAGTTTTTTACTCAGAAAGGATTTCCATTTTTATGATGTGCCTTTCCTTTCGGCTGCGGATCCAGTGGGTATCTTTGGAGCATACCCTCTTGTAAAAGAGGTCCCAAGAGAAGTCTGTTCCCAAGTGGGCAGCCAACCATTTTTTGTGTTTGTGCCACTGATCGGTGGTGGCAAAATGGTTGAACAGGCTCATCCTACTTGACCATTCCTCTACAATCTGTAAACCGACATTGTAGAGCACTTTGTTTGTTTCAATAATATCGTCGCACTGCAACGAGAACTTATTATCGAAACCGCCTTCCGGCTCCAAATTCTCCACTAGTCCCCATGCTTGCGTAAGAGCATAATCTCGGCATGGAGCAAAAGATACCGCAATCGGTAACCCCTTGCAGATGAATTTTATGCAGGCTGGAGTGAGTGGGCTTCCATTTGATGGACTGTACGCCCGATACTTTTTTGGCATCTGCACGGGATAAAACTCGTGCTTCAATCCGCCTCTGGTCAGACGCTGCATGGCGATGTGAAACAAGACAACGCTCAACAGAGTTGAGTTTTCTTTGTCAAGGATGATACATTCGTTAGCAAACTCGGTCATAAAGGTCATGAAGTCATCGTGAACGCAGCCGCGATCTTCTCCTCCTGCCAGTTTGGGAAGGATAATTTCATCCACCATGTCTTGCCAGCCCATGTTTTCAAGCACAGAGAGCGGCACTCCTGTTGTTTTTGAAATGTAATTTTTCATGTTTTATAGGTATTAATTTAACAATAATATTTTTATATGAAGTCATCATACAGTCCTTTTTGTCCAATTGCAAGCAAAAAATAATTATGGTAGGCAAAAATAACTTCTGCTCTTATATTTTAGTGAAAAATGCTTGTCTTTTGTCTAAATAGGGTATTATTAAAGTGGTAATTTAACAAACTACAAATAAGATACTCTCGGCTTGGCCGGTAGGTTTCTGATTACCAAAAAGTCTTCCTGCTTTTAGGGCAGGAAGACTTTTTTCATGTGGCTGCAATTTCCTTCATGATGTTGCGCCGATCCTTGCGACGCTGGAACCAATTTCGACCTTTTCCATCATAGACGCGGAAAAGAAAATCGGTTTCACTGAAGAAAGGCAGCTTTTCTTTCAGCCATCTTTTGTGCTTTTGCCACTGATCAGGTGTGGCGTATTGTTGATAAATCGTTATTGTATCGGCTGATTTTTCAACAATTTTTTCAGCGATGGCGTACATTTTGGCGCCGTTCTCTTCGGGGTTTGGGCAGGCGAGAGAAAATTCCCCCTGCACTTTTCCGTTGGCATCGAGATATTTCATTATCCCGAAGCACTGAATAACGGCATAACGATTTGTCTCGTTAATCATGGCTGCGTGCTTAAGCCCATTATAAATGAACTCCAGACAGCCCTCAGTCATGATGCCGAAATTGTCATGCATGGAGCTATACTCCATATATTTTTTCGGCAGCTGAGTCCGAAAATCCACTGTTTTGTGGAGCAGCGCTCCTTTACTCAGACGCTGCATGGCAATGGTGTAAAGGATTGGCGTCAGCCTTGTGTTGTGTTGCCAATCCTCTCGCTGGCACTCACGACCAAATTTGGCCATGAAGATCATGAAGTCGTCGCTGATGTGGCAGCGGTTACTTCCTCCGGCCAGTTTGGGGAGGATGACGTTGTCGACCATGTCTTGCCAGCTCATGGTATTGAGTTCGGCCATGCTGATTCCGGTTTTTTCTGAAATGTAATTTTTCATGTTTTTAGGGTTTTAATTAATTAATAATATCTTTCACAAAGCTATTATATGGCTTTTTTGTCTAAATGCAAGCAAAAAGTGATTATGGCTTGCAAAAAAACGCCCTCCCCTTATTTATAACCATATATATTTTTCTTTGACGATTAATTTCTTCGTTGATAATCCTTGTGCCCAATGGTGAAATTATGACTTTCTTCAAGTAAATCAGATAAAATACTGTCATCAACAGTATCATTCAGAACAATGGTTATCCAATTTTTTTTATTCATGTGATATGCCGGATAGAAGCCGTTTTGCTTGTGCAGGTCAGGAATCTTTTCTTTGCTTAATTTAATGTTGACCACTTCTACTTCACCGCTTTTGTTTTTGTCAAGTTTTTTGCAAAAATGAAACGGTCATGCCTCCAAATTATCAGATTTTGTCAAGGTATCTGCCGCTTTAAAAAAACAATTCGAAGTATTAAGAACAAAAATTAATTCCCTTAATTTAGTAATTTCTTAATTATTAGTTTTTATATTTATAAAATTTAGGAGAGATTAAGTGATTTGGCTTGGATATTTTTTTACTGCTCTTAATTATGCTTGCTATTGCTTGAGTCGTTTTATGAAGCATAAAAAGATGATGCTTTTGTTGAATTTGTTGGCAAAAGTTTTTACGGCTTTTGGACTATATTTTTTAGATTCACTAAGCGGTGCATATGTTTTTATGGCAGTATTTTTTATGCTAATAATCGCCAATATAAAAGAAAGATTAAATAAAAGATGGCTGTTCGGATATATCTTGTTTCAAAGTCTGTACCTTGCTATTTTGTTTTATACTTATGCCGGAATTTCATCAATTTTGGTTATAGCAACCACATCGGTATCATTGTTTTGCATTTGGTGGTTGCCTCCGCAACAAATGCGCGTTGTGGGAGGATTAAATTGCTTTGCATTTTTAGCTTATCAAATAAGCATTAAAAACTGGGCTGGATTATTAGAAATTTTGGTAATTTTGAGCAACTTCTTCTCTTTTCTAAAATATAAAAAGTCTGACCGTTATAATACCTGAATATACAATGAAAAAAATATATAAAAAGTCCGATAATTTTAGCGGAATTGCTATTTTCGAAAAACAAACAATCTGACTTTTTGGGAAAGAGTTGAAATTATTTAATATTAAAATTAACATTATTTTTGATTTTGCATTGCTTTTTGTTGAATCTCTCGCATATCTAAACTTGTCTTTTCGACTGGTCCTAATACTTCTTTGTTTCCTATACCTCTAAGTTTATCAAGAGTTTTTGGCTTTAAGACTGTTGTTGAATGTGGTAATTTGCCTCTTATAGATAAAATTCTTTGATGCAATTCAAAATTGGTAGCTGCTCGCATCCAAAAATTATCATCTAGTTTTTTACCTTGTTTCATATATTCTTGATATACAGGGTAAAAACTTTTTGCTAATTCATTTGCCCCTTCAAAATCATAATAAAATATATCAAATTTTTCGTTTGGTTTATATTTCGTATTAACAACCATACTTGAACATGCAGCGAGAGCTTCGTCAACAGCTAATATTGCAGAACGCCCTTTTGAATCTGGATGCTCATTAAAGTACTTATCCAAAACGGATAAAAGTTTATTAGCTCCTGTTCCTTGTTTGTTTTTCAAATCTTGTTTTATTTTTGAATTTTGAAATAAAACGTGTGTGGATTCATGCAAAGGTGTAGAAACTTTTCTCTCCGGTAACAAAGAGTTTCCAATGTATTTTTCATCATTTTTTTTCAAAGTTTCAAAACACACCATAAATGAGTTATTGGTTAATGCAAATCCATCTACTGCTTTTTGGGGTACAGGAACCAAAAATCCATAACATTTGAAATTTTTGTCAACATCAAAAAAATCATATAATTTCGACAAATCTTGTGAATACCCTTTTTGGGCGTCTGTTTGTCTTTCTTCAGCGGCTTGTTTGTATTGTTTTATGGTCTCTGCATTTTGCTGATAAAATGAGGAATATTCTTGCATTTCTTTAATGCTGTCACGGGAAAATTGCTCTACTTTTTCAGGTCTGTCGGAAAGTTGTTGTTTTATAAAATTATTAAGTTCATCGATATTATTTATGTTTCCTTCACAGATATTGTGTTGCATTTTTTTCATACAATCAAAAAAAGCGATATCCTGCTCATTAAGCATAAGCGTATGAAATTTCTCATTGGCGAGCATATAACCATAAATACATGACATTTCTGTAGAGACAAATTCAATATCCATTTTTTTCTCCTAAATTTTGCACTTATATTACCATATTTTCAGATATCTGTAAATGTAAAAACTCCGATAATTTATGGAAAATTGCCATTTTTAAAACAAACTACCGTACTTTGTGAGAGGTAGTCCCAACAAAGCAAAAACCGCCATTAAATAGGCGGTTTTCAAAAATGGTGCGCGATACTTTGCGATTATCGGACTAATTATCAGCAAGAATGTAAAGCGCTGGGAGATAAGATTGATAATCTATTCGTTGACTTTTTTGTTTGAA
>CADBMA010000115.1 GCA_902795665.1 uncultured Rhodospirillales bacterium | reverse complement strand
CCTAAATTTGCGGCTCCGGTAGCTTCAGGAGCACCCTCGTCGATTGTCGGCGGCAGCATCAGCAAAGGCGATGATTTGAGTCCGGTTAAAGGGTCTAGCCCTCAGGAAATTTATCAGTCTGGACTTGAGGCGCTAAAAGCATCTCAGTATGAAACAGCCGAAAAATCATTTAACAAAATAATTACCAAATTTCCAAATGATAAACTGGCAGGAAACGCCCAATATTGGCTTGGTGAAAGCTATTATGGCCGCAAAGAATATGACAAGGCCGCCGTGGCCTTTGCTAAAGGATATCAGCAATATCGCAGCAACGCAAAAGCCGCCGACAGTTTGCTGAAATTGGGAATGTCAATGCAAGCTCTGGATAAGAAAAAAGAAGCTTGTGCAGCTTTTGTGAGTCTGGCAAAAGAATTTCCCAAGGCAGAAAAAATGTTGAAAGATAAAGCTGCGTCCGAAAAGAAGAAATTAGGCTGCAAATAATGAACAATCTGCAACAGCGCTTCAATAGCGCGCTGAATGAAAATGTTTGCAATCATAGCCTTGAGCTCTCCAAGGTTGCAGTTGCGGTTTCCGGAGGTGCAGATTCGTTAGCCTTGGTTTTGCTGATGAATGATTATGCCCGTGTAGCAAATTTTAAAATTGTTGCGCTTACGGTTAATCATCATTTGCGGCCAGAAGCCACAGAAGAAGCAGAGTATGTTGCAAACCTGATGCAAAAATGCGGTATTGAACATCATATTTTGGAATGGCAGCACCATCTGTTGCTCAGCGGCATTGAAACTAAAGCCCGAGAAGCAAGATATGATTTATTATTGAACTGGTGCCGCCAAAATAATTTTCCATATTTAATGACTGCGCATCATTTGCATGATCAGGCTGAAACATTTTTTATCAGGCTGCAGCGAGGCAGCGGAGTTGATGGCTTGGCGTCAATGAGTTTTGTTACCGTGCGCGATGGTATCAAAATCATTCGTCCTCTGCTGAATATTGAGCCGGATGAATTGCGTCAATTTCTGACAGCGCAAAATATTGCGTGGAGAGAGGACGCCTCCAATCAATGCGACGATTATTTGCGCGTGCGCGTCCGTAAAATTTTACCTCTTTTAGAGCAAGAATTAGGACTCACCGTAGCCAAAATCGGCTCGGCTGTTGCGGCTTTGGGCGACGCGCGAGATTATTTTGAAATACAGGTTCAGCGTTTTATCAAAAATCATTGCCGCAATTGGTATGGCTGCGCATGGAGCTTTAGTCCGCTCAGTTTTGCTGCCTTGCATCACGAGTTGAAAATGCGTACAGCCGCGGAATTGATAAAAAATGTCGGAAAAAATGAATATTCTCCGGAATATCAGTCACTGAAGCGCTTGCTGAGCGCGCTGAACAGTGATGAGTTTGCCGGCGCCACTTTGGGTGGGTGCGAAATTATACGTTTTCAAAACAAAATCTGGATTATTCCGGAGTTCAAAACTTCTGAGGTTTTGAGCAAAACGCAATGGAGCAAATTTAGTGAACAGCATCAGGAAATCTTGAAAAACGGACTTCCTTATAAATTAAAACTTTATTTATGGAAAAAATGGCAAAGCAGTTGAGTTTGGCAAACAAAAACGCTATATTGTCATAAATTAAGTCAAAAAGAGGAAAAATATGAAGACAGGAAAAAGTTTATTGTTTTGGGTGGCCGCGATAATTGTTTTGGCGATAATCAGCAATTTATTGGGAGCCGGAGCGAAAAATTCCGCATCAGGAAGAAATAACAACGTGGCATTTTCGGATTTTATGAATTTGGTTGAATCTAAAGGCATTGAATCGGTATCTATTTCCGGTCCGCATATTAACGGTTTTCTCACTGACGGTCGCAAATTTTATACTTATGCTCCAAACGATCCGATGATGTTTGAAAATCTGCGCAAGTCCGGAATTAAGGTCGAGGCAAAACCTGAAGATAATACTGCAGATACTTTTTGGGGTGTCTTCGTTTCGTGGTTTCCAATGATTTTATTGATTGGCGTTTGGGTATTTTTTATGCGCCAGGCTAATGCTGGTAATAACAAAGCTATGAGCTTTGGCAAATCACGCGCTCGCTTGGTTGAAAATACCAAAAAAGTCACTTTTGCGGATGTTGCCGGCTGTGATGAATCAAAACAAGAGTTAGAAGAAGTTATTGACTTTCTTAAAGATCCTGGCAAATTTCAGCGTCTGGGCGGAAAAATTCCCAAGGGTGTCTTATTGGTTGGCCCTCCGGGAACAGGTAAAACCTTGCTGGCAAAGGCTGTTGCCGGTGAGGCTGATGTGCCGTTCTTTTCAATTTCGGGTTCGGATTTTGTGGAGATGTTTGTCGGTGTCGGAGCTTCGCGCGTTAGGGATATGTTCGCGCAGGCAAAGCGCAATTCTCCGTGTTTGCTGTTTATTGATGAAATTGATGCGGTCGGACGTCATCGCGGCGCCGGTCTTGGCGGCGGCAATGACGAGCGTGAACAAACTCTCAACCAGCTTTTGGTGGAGATGGACGGTTTTGACGAGAATGAAAACGTGATTTTGATTGCGGCGACGAATCGTCCAGATGTTTTGGATCCGGCGTTGTTGCGGCCAGGGCGTTTTGATAGACAGGTTGTGGTCAGCAATCCTGATTTGCACGGAAGAGAAGAAATTTTGAAAGTGCATGTTAGAAAAGTGCCTTTGGCAAAAGATGTCAATTTGGCGGTTATAGCTCGCGGCACCCCTGGTTTTTCTGGTGCAGATTTGGCCAATTTGGTCAATGAGGCAGCATTACTCGCGGCACGCAAAAATAAGCGCAAAGTTACATCTAAGGACTTTGATGATGCCAAAGATAAAGTAATGATGGGTAATGAGCGAAAATCAATGGCAATGGATGAACAAGAAAAAATGCTCACAGCTTATCACGAGGCAGGTCATGCTATTTGTTCGCTTAATGTGCCGGAAACAGACCCAATCCATAAGGCAACAATCATTCCGAGAGGCAGGGCTTTGGGAATGGTGCAACAGTTGCCGGAGAAAGACCAATATTCTTATTCGCGGGCAAAAATGCTTTCGCGCTTGGTGATTACCATGGGCGGACGTGCGGCAGAAGAAATTAAGTTCGGTTATGACAAGGTTACCAGCGGGGCTTCGTCGGATATTGCTGCTGCGACCAAATTGGCACGCGCCATGGTTACGGAATGGGGAATGAGCGACAAGCTCGGACCGATTTTGTATGTTGATAATTCGGAAGAAGTTTTTTTGGGCAAATCGGTTACGCAAAATAAGAACATGAGCGAAGAAACGGCAAAGTTGATTGACTCTGAGATTAAGACTTTGGTTTCGGAGGCGCATGAAAAAGCCTTGAAAATATTGCATGAAAAGAATGAAGACTGGGAAAAACTGGCGCAGGCTTTGATGGAATATGAGACTTTGAGCGGCGATGAAATTAAGGCTGTATTGAAAGGGGAGATGATTTCTAAGGCAAAAGATTCTCCTGTTGCCGAAGAAAAACGAACCAAAAGCTCTGTTCCGGAGGTGTGATAATGAAAGAGTATAAAATATTCATTTATAAAGAGCCGATTTTTACCAGTGTATTTCTCAGTAACGGTAAAGTCGATCCCCTAAAAATGAGCCGCGAACTAAATATGATGGCTTTGGAGGGCTGGGAAGTAAAAACTATGGAACGCGAACATCGCCGCACCATGCTGTTTTTCTCGCGCGAGGCTTTTATCTTTGTTTTAGAAAGAGAAAAAAATAAATAAATTTTTAAGTATTTTAAAAAATACTTTTGAAAAAATATCATACAAAAACAACAAGATGTTTTAGAGAAACTAACGATATAACTATTTGCTGCATAATTTCTTTTTGTAAAAATTTGTTTCTTATTGACTTATATTTGGACAACAGATTAAAATTACGCTAAGTATCATTGTATTGCAAACACTGTTTTATATGAGGAAAATTTTAATGACCGATAAGTTTTTTGGATTATTGATGGTGGCAGCTTTTACAGCATCGCCTGTATTAGCAGGGTACACCCCGCTACTTGATAAACTTTATGAAAGCGGAGCTTCTCCGATTGAAAGTATTTATTCGGTTAGTCCGGGAAATGAAAGTGACTACAATTTTGTGGTTACGGATGGATATACTTCAGAATACTACAAAATAAGCGTTAAACTGGATGATTTGTTGTCTGTAGCTGACGGCAGTCATGCCCCAGGGTTAGAAAATCATAAATATTATGGATCATTTGATTTAAAACTTCCAAACGGTGTTACACAAACCATCTCTTATGTGTATGGCAAAGATAATTACGATCCGGCAGAAACAACAAGCGGCAAGACATTTTATTCCGGCTCATCTTCATCCGGTCAAACCATATTAAATAAAAATATTGGATATGTTGCATCCGGTTCTACCTTAGATACATTAGATAAAAAATTGTATGAAAACAACAAATTTCTTGTTAGCATTTACCAAAACAATGTTATTGTTGGCGGTGGTGTTATATCCAACGAGGGAACAATTAACACGGTTAATGCTGATTTTATTAATAATGAGGTAAAAATAAATAAAATTTCAAACCCATCTCCCACGGGGTTCCAGTTTCGCGGTGGGGCAATTTATAACAAGGGACTTATCAAAGAAATCAATGGCGACTTCATAATGAATCGCGCAACTCATCGCGGCGGGGCAATTTACAATGCCGGCGGATCTACAATTGAAGAGATAAAAGGTAATTTTGTTGCCAACAAAGCCTACCAAGGCGGTGCTATTTATAACGAGGCAAATGCCACAATTAACAGTATAAATGCTGATTTTATTGCCAATGTAAGCAATAATCCTAAATCAGGCGATACTGCTGCCGGAATATATAATTCCGGAAAAATAGGAAGCATTGTTGGTAATTTTGTCGCTCATAACATCAGCACAAACGGCGGAGGAATTGGTAATTACGGCGGAACAATTGATAGCATTGTGGGCTATTTTGTTGGCAATATTACTTATATTGGTTCCGGAATTGATAACAAAGGAACAATCGGTGACATTTATGCTGACTTTATTGGTAATGGATGTAAAGAGAAAGGCTGCGCCATCCGTAACTTGAAGCAAATAGATTCAATTACCGGAGATTTTATCGGTAACTATGGTATAAAAAAAGACGACGGATCATTTAGGACAGATATTGCCGTAATTTTTAATGGTAGTAACGGCAATATTGGCAGCATTAATGGCAATTTTGTCGGCAATAAGATTGTATCCATTCGTACCGTTACCGGCACAATCGGAAATATTGAAGGTAGTTTCATTGAGAATACCAATGAAACTGATAGTTCTGATGATTATGTGATATCAATCTCTGGTAGCAGCACAATAATTGAGAAAATCAAAGCCGATTTTATTAACAATAAAAACGTGATTAAACATCTTGGCGGATCTATCAATACTTTAAGCGGCAAATTTATAAACAATGAAATTGCCATTTATTCGGACGTTGCAAGCGGAAAAATAGAAGAGATAATAGATGCAGAATTCATAGGCAACAGCCACGCTATACATTCCGTAAAAGGCGGCAGCGATAATAATATCGGAAATGTAAAGGGTAAGTTTACTAAAAATATAGCAAGCAGCAGCGGTGGCGCGATTGCCATGGAAAAGGGCAAAATAGGTAATATTGATGGCGTCTTTAGTTATAACGGAGTTGAGTGCGATGCATTGTCTACCAATGCTACCTCACGAGGCGGCGCTATCCACATCTCTGCAAGTTCATCGTCAGGCAATATATCCGGATCGTTTATAGGTAACTATGTTGCCTCGCACTTGGCAGAAAAACCTAGAGCTTTCGGCGGAGCTATATACAATGCAAACATAATTCAAGATATTAATGCCAGCTTTACCGGCAACTATTTGGACGCCTCTTTATCCGCAGGAAAAACAGAAGGCATTCTTGCCCAAGGCGGCGCCATTTTTAATAGCGGTACCATTAACAGTATTAGCGGTGGTAACTTTGAAAACAATAAAATTACATCAACTGCCGATGTCGGGGCACTTTCCTATGGTGGCGCTATTTTGAATTATGGCGGCACAATTAAAAATATCATAAGCAATTTTGAAAATAATGGTGTTGCGGCCGATTCTGCAGATGGTATTGCTCACGGCGGCGCAATCAGTAATGCCAATGGCGGTTCCATTACTGTTAGCGGCAATTTTATCAATAACTTTGCAAAATCTGATCGTGGTACAGATGTTGCCGGCGGGGCTATTTTTAACTCCGGCAGCAGTAACATCACTTTACTGGCTGATGGTAATGATTATAAAATCAGCGGCAACTACATTGAAAAAGGTGGTGCAAAAACCTACGAGGGAATTTATCTTGATAGAGGTAAAATGATTATTAAAGTTGCCAACAACGGAACATGGCTGATTGAGGATATTATCAACAGCGGAAACCCTGATGGCTATACAGATATATACCTTGAGATTGTTGGAGACAACACCGGAACTGTAAAACTCCATAATGATGTTATGGGTATTGCTCAGGGAACAATTTCAAATACTATCATAGATTTAGTTAATGATAAAATTAATACTTATACATTTTCTAAATTAAACTCCTCTGACTCTGACTATGCAATTGATATCAACTTCGGTGAATCAAAAGCAGATACGTTTATTCTTACTACTCCCGACTCTACTGGAACTATTAATATCAGTCAGCTGAATTTTGCAGATGGCAATATTTCAGATTATATTGGTCAGACTAAAACTGTTAAGGTAATTAGTGATACCGGAACCGGTTTGGTGCTCAGTCATGATATTACCGGCGACGTTTTGAGTGATAAAACAGAAATTATTGCTGAAAATATCAAAGCAGTAACCAAATGGTCAGAGCTTATCAGCGCACACAAGATAAATACAGTCGTTTCTGGTGGATTGAATTTAGACAGCCAGCGCGGAGGTAACTTATACGATGGTCTCCAAATTCGAATTGATGACGTAAAAGTCACCGCAATGGATGTTGAAGGTGATGCGTTGAACCTTATGAATACTTATAATACCCAAGAAAATCGTCAGTTTATAGCCTCTTCAATCAACGAGATTTATACAGCGGGTATTGATGTGGGTACAACAACAAGCGGTTCTTTTGAAATTAAAGGTCTTATCAACAAAAATGCTCGTTCTACTCTTGATATGAACGGATACAACGGATTTAACGTTTCTAATGCAACCAAATTAAGCTTTACAGATATGGCAATCAGCAATGCAGCGGGCTCATTGGTTAACATTAGTAATGCAGATGCCGTTGTTAATTTGATAAATGTTAACGCAACAAACAACTCGCCGCAAAATAGCGTCATCTCTGCTACCGAGGGTAAAGTCAATATTGTTGCAAACAAATATGACTCAATTTTTGACAATCAAGATGCTCAGTACGGTATTTTGATGTCCGGAGGAGAGCTTAATCTGCAACATTTGAAAGGTGGACACTTAATTATCAATGACGCCATAAACTTAATTGATGCAGACATCAACATTTTTGGAGACAAATCCGGTGAAGTAATGTTCAATAATGACGTTATTACTAATGGAAATTTAGCTCTTGGTGATGGCGCTGTTGTCCATCTTGGATTGAGCACTAACCTGTATGTTGAAAATATGAAAGCGTCTTCATCCGGAAGCATCACAACACACGCTTCAGGTAGCCGGATATTGAAACTTGATGTTGAGGTTGATCGTGCTAACAACACCATAAAATTGGCTACGATTACGGTTGCTAACCAACTTTCAGGTGTTTATACAGTACTGGTTAATGCACTAAATCAGGATAAACTTGATCTTGATGAAGACGCAACAGTTCCATTCCTGTACGCATTGAATGATACAAATCCGAATGATGAATCATTCACCGTGGTTGCCGAAGGTAGTCCTTATGAATGGGTATCTGGCTTGAACGTCAAGGGAGAAACAGTCGGATCTATTTGGTATTTAGACATAGTACCGGATAATGACGATAATAAGCATCTTGCGGTTCGTCCCGAAATTATGGCTGCCATTGGTTTGCACGAAGCCGCCATTGAACAAACCCGCTCTGTTGTCCGCAACGTTCGCAACAAAGTTGCTTCTGGGCGCGAATATTGCCCGAACTGCGGACTTTATGACTATGCATGGAATGGTTCAAACCTCCGCAACGCTTGGGTGTTGACACAAGCCGAGAGAGCCAATATTGACAAGGTTGCCGATATTGATGCTAAAATCTGGGGGGTTGAAGCCGGATTTGACTTCCAGAACAATGCCAACAATACACTTGGTGTTTTTGCATCTTATCGTAACGGTGACTATGACTTAAACGGCAAGGGCAACAAATATCACTCTACCATGGGTTCTGATATTGATATCGATAGTTGGCTGGCCGGTTTATACTATCGCTATGATAAAAATATGAACTGGTTGTTTGCTACTATCTATGGCGGCATTCAAAAGGCTGAAGTTAAAACCGATGATGGTTATGGCAAATTTGACACCGATGGTGTTGAATTTGGTGCCAGTGTTGAAGCCGGACACACATTTGCTTTAACTCGCAATATTACATTGGATCCGAGCTTAGGTGTTTATTATACCCAAGTCAATTTTGATGATGCCAGCGATGAGATAGGCAAAAAATATCAATGGAGCAATATTAAGCATCTTGAAGCTGAACTTGGTGCCAAATTAACCAAACAGTTCAGTGATTCTAATGTCTATGTAAAGCCGAGTGTTGTTCAGACTTTGACCAGAAGCGACAGAGTTAAAATCACCGGATTGAACAAGACCGATACTTATCACGACCAGACTTTGGGACGAATCGAGCTTGGCGGCCGCTATGGCTTTACTGACGCTCTGTCCGGCTATGCTTGGGCAAACTATACCTTTGGCTCAAGCTACGAGGCCTATGCCGGCGGTCTTGGATTGAACTATGCATGGTAAGGTATCGTGCCAAAACGCAAAAAAAACTCCCCAATTGGGGAGTTTTTTGATATGCTAAATAATTAAATTGTTTTGTGTTACATATTATCATTACATTGATAAAAAATATGGCAATTATACAACAAGAAATCTCCCCCTACAGGGGAGATTTCTGCATAAAAGGGTGTGCGCTTGTATATTTAGGCGGCTATATTTTATAAAAATTGTTCTGAGAACATAAGACCACCGTTTTTAAGGAGATTATTTTTTCCTCTTTTGATTTTGAAACGTGATTTTTCACCAAAAGATTTTTCAAAAATATCTCCATAATTTCCACGTTCCTTAAGCATGGTTTGCACCCACGTCGGTTCCAGATTAAAGCGTTTCCACAAAGCGTCATCAGTTCCGAGCAGGTTACGAGTTGAGGGGTCTTTAGAGCTAAGATTCATATTATAATTTTCTGTGGTAAGCCCAATATCTTCAGCCAACTTCATTGCATTTAAAATCCATTTAAGGGCGCTGCGCAGAGAGGTATTATCTTTATCTGCAAAAAGATAGAACGGGCGCTCATCAATAGTTTCGGGCAACATTTCCACTCCATCCATGCCGCTGGGAGTATTTACCAGCATATCTTGCAGCAGCATCGAGTTTCCGGCATATAAACGACAACGCTTCAGCAAAAAGTTTTCACGTGCTTGAGCAGCATTTTTATACGGCATAATCTGCAAATTGAGCTGATAACGATCATTATACGCCTGCAAACGATTTATATCGTCATTATCATGCACAATACACACCTTTTCACCTTTGAAAGCGGTCATCGATTTGGCATCTGCTGCATTTTGCGCTAAAAAGACCATGCGATCATAATAAATTACGCCAATCGGTGCCGCTTTTGTCGATGCTTCATTTGTGGCAGAATAAGGCAGCCCTCCAATCATAACATCAATTTTGTTTGTAGATAACGCCTTTGATACCATAGTATCGGGAACCTGAACCATTTTTATTCTCTCGCTGCTTCCGAAAACAGCGGTTGAAATTATACGGCACATTTCAACACTGATACCTTGCCATGCACCATTATCATCTTTATATGCAAAAATTTTATTATCACTTGGAGTTCCGCAGCGTACCGCCCCGCGCATATTGATATAATGCAGTCCGGCATCAGCAGCAACCGCTGTTCCCGTTGTTATTGACAATAATGCGCAGCATAACCATGATTTCAGTTTCATTTTTCTACCAATCTGTTATAATTATAACTATGTTATATCTTATATCAGGTATTAAGAAATGAAAAGTAAGAATTTTATATATTTCACATTCTTGTGCACATTCATCTTTAAGGCCGCTATTTGTCTTGCAAATCCTATTATGCCTCAAGAGGCAGAAACCTTTGCCCGAGAGCAAGGTAATACCCTCTTGCAAACCTTGGCAGAAAACGATTTACAAAAGAAATATCAGAAAATTGACAATATGTTCCTGAATAATGTTGATCTGGATTATATCGGCAGATTTGTAATCGGTAAATATTGGCGCGAGATGACTGAAGAACAGCGTCAGCAATATTTGTCACTGTTCAAACGCTATGTTATCAGCACATATAAGGGTTTTCCCCTGCAATTTGAAGATAAAATTACTTTTGATATTACCTCCATCCGTCAAGACGGAAATGACGTATTTGTGACGGCAAATATTATATACCATCGTGATACCGGAAATGAAACATTTTTGACGGAGTTTCGTATGCACAAACCACAGGATAAGATTTTGCTGCTTGATATAAAATTCGGCGAAAGTTCTCTCATACTTTCATATCGTAGCAAGTTCTATCAAATGATAAAATCAGCAGATGAAGATATTGATTGGTTTTTAGAAGATTTTGAGTTGAGAGTAAATTCTGCCGAAAAATACTATACCTTGCCTCAAAAAGACGAGTAAAGGTCAGAATTGGTAGATGTATAAAATGTGCTATTGCGCAAACACAACCCAAGGCAGCGCAGCAATAATGAAAAATGCTTTATAAACCATCAAAACTCATCGGCGACAATAAAGAGAACATAACAATGTTGAACGAGACTATATTACAACAAATTAAAGCTGCCGAACAAAAATTTAAGATAAACAATTATAAAGGCTCTCCAGTTTATCAATGCACTGTTGACAAACATGGCAATCTTCCAATTTTGCTATCGGCACCGCACGCGGTTAAACAAATTCGTAATGGCCAAGTTAAAGCGCACGAATTTTATACCGGTGCAATAGCGGAGTGTTTGGCAAAACAAATTGGCTGTTCCTGCATTACCAAACAATATTTAATTGAAAATTCAGCAAATGATGACCCCAATACCGATAATGCCGATTGTGTTTACAAAACCGCCATCAGACAATTTATGCAAAAGCACAAAATTGAACTATTTGTCGATATACACGGTCTTTCTGGCAAGCGTGACAGCATTGTTGATATTTGTATTAATGGCGGCAAAAATGTCAATGACATGATTTATGTCAACAGTTTGCAAAAATGTATAGAAAACAAATTTGGCTCCAACCGAGTTTCTATAGATAAATATTTTTCTGCATTTTCAGATAATATTGTAAGCAAATGGGTTCACTCATGCTTTGATATTTCAGCCATAGAATTGGAAATTAATGGCGATTATCGCGGTTTTGATAGTGATAATCAGCAACAATCGCTAGATTTGTTTATATGCTTAAAAGAATGGCTTGTTTCTTTATAAAAAGCTACAGAGTAGAGCTTATTTAAAATCAAATTTTCTCCGCATTTTGATTAAAAAAACAAAATAAACGGCAGGTTATACACCTGCCGAATGCAATT
>CADBMA010000114.1 GCA_902795665.1 uncultured Rhodospirillales bacterium | reverse complement strand
TACTTTGTCTTTTAGGTCTCCGGGCAAAAATCCGAGATTTTCTCCGGCTTCAACAGCCGGACGTGAAAGGATTATTTTATCAATTGTTCCTTCAAGCATCATAGATACAGCCAAAGCGACAGCCAGATAGGTTTTTCCTGTTCCGGCAGGTCCCAATCCGAATACCAATTCGTTGTCGCTCATTTCCATAATGTATTTAGCTTGGGTTTGTGAGCGTGGATAAATGTGGCGTTTTTTGGTTTTTAAGACGATGTTGTTCAAGTCAATATGTTTATCACTTTCAGTATTTCCGCCACTGAGACGAACTGCTGCTTTTACTTCTTGCTCGCCGATTTCAATTCCGCGGCTGACTTTAGAATATAGAGCATCGATAGCTTCTTTTGCAATTTTGCAATTTTCGTCGTCACCTTTAATGGTGATGTGGTTGCCGAAAGTTGCAATTTGTACATTCAAAGTTTCTTCAATTACTTTAAGGTTGGCGTCATTGGGGCCAACGAGCTGTTGAAGAAGTTGGTTGTTAAAAAGTTCAAATTCTATTTCTGCCATATTTTTTGCCTTCTTATTTAAAGTTCTCCGCACAGAGCATTCATGCCGCCGGAAGTTATTTTTACATTTTTAATGCGGTTAATATTTTCAGTGCCGCTTTTTACGATAACCGTTTGCATATAGGGTGAACGTCCGAATATCTCACCTTTTTTGCGCCCTTTACTTTCAAACAATATCGGCATTATTTTACCGACACATCCTTTATTAAAGTTTAATTGGCGTGAAAATAATTCATTTTGCAATATCTCAAGACGTTCTTTTTTGACTTTTTCCTCTACTTGATTGGGATATACTGCGGCCGGAGTTCCGGCGCGGCGGCTATATTTGAATGAAAAAGCCTGAATGAAATTAACTTTTTGCACCATATCCATTGTGGCTTGAAAATCGGCATCTGTTTCGCCGGGGAAGCCGACAATAAAGTCTGACGACATTCCAATATTGGGGTTGGCTTCTTTTAATTTTTCGACAATTTCCAAATATTGCCCGCTGGTATGGCGTCGATTCATTGCTTTAAGAATTTTATCAGAGCCTGATTGCAGAGGCAAATGCAGATAGGGCATAAGTTTTTCAATGTCATGATGGCACTTAATGAGCTCATCATTCATATCTGCCGGATATGATGTTGTGTATCTTAAACGTTGCAATCCTTCAATTTCTGCCATTTTATTAAGCAGATAGGCCAAATTTTGTTCACGGCCGTTTTTGTCTTCGCCATGGAAGGAGTTTACATTTTGTCCTAAGAGATTAATCTCCAGAACGCCGTTGTTTACCAGATTACGTGCTTCGTGCAAAATGTCTTCAATAGGGCGTGAAGTTTCGACCCCGCGGGTGTAAGGAACGATGCAATAAGTGCAAAAGTTGTTGCAACCTTCTTGAATGGCCAGATAAGCACAGCCACCGGTATGGTCGTTTTGTGGTAAATGGTCAAATTTGCTCTCAGCAGGAAAATCGGTATCGATTATGCAGATGTTTTTTTCATTAGCAATGCGTTGTAATATTTCCGGAATGCGGTAATAGGTCAGGGGACCGGTTGCAAAATTGACGTACGGGGCACGTTTTGCGATTTGTTCATTTTCGGCTTGAACCACACAACCAACAACTCCGATTATGGTTTCTAATCCGCGTTCAGCACGCTCGTTTTTGATGATTTCAATTCTTCCTAAGTCTGAAAAGAGCTTTTCAGCAGCTTTTTCGCGGATGTGACAAGTGTTAAACAAAATCAGATCGGCATCACGAACATCATCGGCTGCTTTATATCCCATATTTTTAAGGATAGCGGCAATCCTTTCCGAATCGTACACATTCATCTGGCATCCGAATGTTTTTATGTAATAGTTCACGGTTATATATAACTTTCCAATTGATTATAGATGTCGTGATATATTAGACTATTTGCGTTTATTTTCAAGAGTTTTTTTGTGTTATTTGAGACAAATAAGGTTCATTTTTTGTTGCTAAGTAATAAAGCTTCTGATATGATTGTGACGAGAGTTAATTTTGCGATTTTGTAGGAGTATGTTTTATGGATAAACAGTTCGATTCAATAATGAGTATGACAGATGATGCTAAAGTCGCTTATCTTAAAGCCTTTACCCGCTTGGCAAGTGCTGACGGGGTTTTTGATGACAGTGAGAAGGCGTTTATTAAAGACTTGGCAGAAAGATATGTGGTTCCAAGCGAGAGGTTGCCTGAGATTTTTGCGGCTGATGATAATGAAAAAATTATTGAAGATGTAAAACAGATTAGAAACCGACGCGCGGCTCTGGAATTGATAAAAGAACTGTGTTTTTTGGCTCATGCTGATGATGAATTAACAGATGATGAAACTCTGTTTATTGGGCGAGTTGGTCAGGCAATGAATATTGAACTGGAAAAAATTGAACAAATCAGTAATTGGGTAATTGACAAGATTATTCTTGCAGAAGAAGCTCGCATAATTTTTGAAGAGGTATAGCCCTTTTAGATTGGAGGCATTTATGGAAAATACATCAGCTAAGGAAAATATAACACATGATGAGCATAAAAGAAGGTTGGAAAGTTTACGTTCTATGCAAATTGGCGGAAAAGGCAGTCAGATGGAGATTGCCAATCCGAGAGTTATTGTTGCACAGGCCGTAAGAAGAGAATTTCCTGATCTTCCTTATGATGAGGTGCAAAAAGCAACTCGTGAGCTGGTGTTGGCGCCGCGGCGTGCATCTGTTAAGGTCGGAAACAAAGATATTCCGGTGGCTGATTTACAGTATCAGATTGCAGAATCGATTGAATTAATAAATTCAGAAACTAACTCAGCTCAGGAATATTTTAGCTGGTTTCAGGAAAGTGCTGAAATTATGCAGCATATGAACGATGGTTATATTTCTGATGCGGATTTAAAAGAGCGTAACGATTGGATATCCGCATCATATACTCGTGAGGCAGAAATTCAGACTTGTCTGGCATTATATGCAAGCAGTTCTTTTCCTGAAGCTCGTAAAAAATATGAGATTTTATATAATAAATTGGCAAAATTGCGGCAAATTCGTACAGCCATTAAAGAATGCACCGGACGTCGTAGTGATGAAACCGCTGAGAGAATTGATAAGGCTCAGAAAATTATTGATTATGAAAAAGCTAAAATTTATGTAGCGGCAATGCGTGAGTTTTCGAAAAATGATCCGGATTGGAATATGCCGAAAAATACTTTGCGAAAATTGCGGATATATCGCGGAGATAATGAAGATTTGGCCGGTGAATATGATTGGTTTTATGGAATGTATGAGCCGGATTATGATCCGGATATGGAGTATGAATATCAACCATATCCATATATGGATGATTTGCGTGAATATGTCCTCTTTCATTGGAATGAAGTTGATTCGTATGCTCCGGTTAATAGTTATGCTGAAAATATTTATGAAGATCGCCGTTCAGCTTCCGGTGTAGCTATGACAGTGAAAGATATTAGAGATAAAATTGCATCATTAAGCGGACGTAGAACTTCGCGTTCATCAAGAACAGATAAAGGCAGGATATCTTCGTTTAATGCACGTAAATTCTCAAATCTTTTTTCTAAAAAAGACCGAGATTCATCGTCACTATAATTTATAATTAATAGCTGGACATTTATAAAAAAATAGATAATAATCGTTCTAGAACATTAATAAATTTTAAGGAGTAACATATGTCATTAGTTGGTTTAGTTTTTATGGTTTGCGCATTAATCGTTTTGTTTGATATGGTTGTTGCGTTGTTGCAAAATTATAAAGTGGTTGATGTATCTAAAAATGAAGGTTTGAAAAAAGCAGTTGATGTTGTTGGAAAAATAACCAAACCGGTTTATGATAAGGTTGCAGAAGTTATTCCTGAAAAATATCGTGTTGTATCAGGCATCAATTTAGTTCCACTGTTGGTGTTTATTGTTTTGTCTGTACTTGGACAGATGCTGCTGTAGTTTTATATTAAAGAAAGGCGGCGGCATTTTGCCGCTGTTTTTTTATTTATGTTTTATACGCAAGAATCGCAAAAAATTATCATCTCTGTAAAAATTATGCCTAATGCCGGCGAAAATGCGGTGAAAGGTGTGTTTGTATCCGCAGAACAAAAGGAGTATCTGCGCATTGCCATAACAACTGTTCCGGAAAAAGGTAAAGCAAATAAAGATTTGATAAAGTTTTTGAGCAAAAAGCTGGATATTTCAAAAAGTCAAATTGAAATATTGAGCGGCGAGACTTCTCATTTTAAAAAAATTGCACTTGATGGAAAGTCGCAAACAGATGAAATTATCAAACATTTGGAAGAATGGAGCCAAATATGACGGCACAGATTATTGATGGTAAGAATATAGCGGCACAGTTACGCACCGAGTTGGCGGATAAGATTGCCAACCTTAGTCCCAAACCTCATTTAGCTGTGGTTTTGGTGGGTAATGATGAGGCCAGTATTATTTATGATCGCAACAAAAAAAAGGCGGCTGAAGATGTGGGTATGGAATGTGTTATTCATCATCTT
>CADBMA010000113.1 GCA_902795665.1 uncultured Rhodospirillales bacterium | reverse complement strand
TTGTCTTGAGCCATCGGATCATGAGCCATAATTTCGCCCTTATAAATCCAAACTTTAACGCCACAAGCACCATAAGTTGTATGAGCGGTTGAAGTTGCATAATCAATGTCAGCACGCAGTGTATGCAATGGAACACGACCTTCGCGGTACTGTTCTGTTCTTGCAATTTCTGCACCGCCTAAACGGCCACTGCAGCTAACCTTAATTCCTTCAGCACCCAAACGCAAGGCTGACTGCATAACGCGTTTCATAGCTCTGCGGAAGGCAATACGTCTTTCCAATTGTTGAGCAACACTGTCAGCTACGAGCTGGGCATCCAACTCAGGTTTTCTTACTTCCAAAATGTTCAACTGAACTTCCGAAGAGGTCAAGGCTTGAATTTCTTTTCTCAAAGCCTCAATATCCTGACCTTTCTTGCCGATTACAACACCCGGACGTGCCGAATGAATTGTAACTCTGGCCTTCTTAGCCGGACGTTCAATCACAATCTTGCTGATACCGGCCTGAGCCAGTTTTTCTTTCAAGAATTCTTTAATTTTGACATCTTCATGCAGGTATTTGGCATAATTTTCATCCGCATACCAACGAGAGTCCCAAGTACGGTTAACTCCCAAACGAAGACTTGTCGGATTTGCTTTCTGTCCCATAAACTTACTCCCCACGCTCGGTTACAACGATAGTAATGTTGGAGAACGGCTTTAACACCCTTGCTCCTCTTCCGCGACCGCGTGCGTGCATGCGTTTCATTACCAAACCTTTTCCGCAATAAGCTTCACTGACATAAAGCTTATCAATGTTCAACTGATGATTGTTTTCAGCATTTGCAATTGCAGACTGCAAAACTTTCAAAACCGACTTTGCGATTCTCTTCTTTGAGAAAGTGAGTTCGGCAACAGCCTTCTCAACGCTCAAACCGCGGATTGTTTCAGCAACCAGATTAAGTTTTTGCGGGCTTGTGCGTAGTGCGTTGCAAACGGCCTGAGCCTGATTTGCAGCAAGACTTCTTACATTCTTAGCTTTTCCCATTACTAACTCCTGTTTGCTTTTTTATCTGCGGCGTGACCGTAAAAAGTACGAGTAGGAGCAAATTCACCAAATTTGTGTCCTATCATATCTTCGGTAACCAATACCGGGATAAACTTATGACCATTGTGAACACCAAATGTTAAACCAACAAACTGTGGCAACATTGTTGATCTGCGCGACCAGATTTTAATAACCTCATTACGGGTTGAATTTCTGGCAGCATCAGCTTTCTTCAGAAGATATCCATCAACAAACGGTCCTTTCCATACTGAACGTGTCATTAGCTTATCTCCCTTTATTTCTTGTTATCATGACGCGAACGCATAATAAAGCGATCGGTCTTCTTGTTAGAACGAGTTCTATAACCTTTGGTTGGTTTACCCCACGGGGTTGTCGGATGACGACCACCTGAAGTACGACCTTCACCACCACCCATCGGGTGATCAACCGGGTTCATAGCCACACCGCGAGATACCGGACGTTTGCCCAGCCAACGTGCGCGACCAGCTTTACCCAAAGATATATTTTGATTGTCCGGATTTGAAACAGCGCCAACCGTAGCCAAGCACTCTTCACGAACAATTCTCAGTTCACCAGAACTCAGTTTCAATTGAGCATAACCGGCATCTTTACCAACAACTTGAGCATAGCAACCAGCAGCGCGAACCAATTGACCGCCCTTGCCCGAACGCAGCTCAACATTGTGAATAATAGTACCAACCGGCATATTCTTCAAAGGCATAGCATTACCCGGTTTAATATCAGCTTTGTTTGCCGAAATAACCTTGTCGCCGGCCTTCAATCTTTGCGGAGCCAAAATATAAGATTTTTCACCATCTTCATAGCAAATCAATGCAATAAAAGAAGAGCGATTCGGATCATATTCGATTCTCTCAACTGTGGCTTCCATATCAAATTTATTACGTCTAAAGTCGATAATTCTGAGCTTGCGTTTATGTCCGCCGCCCTTTCTCCGACTTGTAACATGTCCAAAATTGTCACGCCCACCGGTCTTAGTAAGACCGATTGTCAAAGACTTCTCAGGAGCTCCCTTATACAGTTCGCTTCTGTCAACAATAACCAATTGACGAAGTCCAGGAGATGTGGGCTTATATGTTTTTAACACCATCTTTTAAATTCCTGTTGTAACATCAATATTTTGACCTTCGGCAAGGGTAACCATGGCTTTTTTATAGTCAGAACGTTGACCAACATAGCCTCTGAATCTCTTTACCTTACCAAACTGACGAATAGTATTCACTTTAACGACCTTAACGCTAAAAATAGCTTCAACGGCAGCTTTAATAGCTTCTTTGCTGGCAGACAGAGGAACGCGGAAAACAACCTTTCCGTTTTCTGAAGCAAGCATAGACTTCTCAGTGATTACCGGACGAACCAATGTATCGTACATTGACGCAACTACATTGTTGGCTTTAACATTCTTTTTCATTTCAGTCTTTCCTCCAAGCAGTTAACGGCGTCTTTAGTCAACACCAGTTTGTCTCTTCTCAAAATGTCATATACATTGGCACCCATTGACGGCAAAACATCCACACCGGCAATATTGCGTGATGCCAAAGCAAAATTAATATCCACTTCGTTACCGTCGATAAACAAGCAGTTGTTCCAACCCAAACCGTTCAATTTGCTCTGCAAATCTTTGGTTTTTGGCGAAGCCAGCTTTGCCTCGTCGATAACTGCCAAGTTGCCTTCCTTAACTTTTGAAGAAAGCGCAATTTTCAGACCCAATTGTCTGAATTTCTTGGTCAACTCATGTGAATGATCACGAACAACCGGACCAAACACAATACCACCTTTTCTAAACTGAGTACCCTTGCGGCTACCTTGACGAGCATTACCCGAACCTTTTTGTTTGAACGGTTTAGCCGGTGTCAAAGCAACTTCCGAACGGCCTTTAGTTTTGTGGGTTCCGGCTTGCATTTTGGCCAATTGCCATCTTACAACCCGTTGCAAAACATCGGCTCTGACTTCCAAACCGAAAATCGATTCATTAAGTTCAATAGAACCAACGTTTTTATTATCTAAACTCAAGATGTCCTGTTTCATAACTTCAATCCTTTATTTTATGCATTATCAGCTGTTTCAGCTTTAACTGCGACAGGTGCATCAACTTTTTTCAAACCTGCAGGCAAAGGAAGCTCAACATTGGCGGTTTTTTTAACAGCATCGGTAATGCGAACCCAAGCGTTTTCACTCCCTGGAACACCACCCTTAACCATAATCAAACCTTTGTCAGCATCAACAGCCACAACTTTAAGGTTCTGAACAGTAACACGCTCAGCCCCCATATGTCCGGCCATTTTTTTGCCTTTAAACACTCTACCCGGGTCCTGTCTTTGACCTGTAGAACCATGTGAGCGGTGCGAAATAGACACACCGTGGCTAGCCTCCAAACCGCCGAAATTATGACGTTTCATCGGACCGGCAAAGCCTTTACCGATAGAGGTTGCACAAACATCAACATATTGTCCGCAGACAAAATGTTCTACAGATAATTCAGCACCAACAGAAAGCAGGCAGTCTTCAGACACTCTGAACTCACCCAGTTTCTTTTTCGGCTCAACATTAGCCTTTGCGAAATGTCCTTTAAGAGCCTTTGAAACATTTTTAACCTTAACAGCGCCGGTACCGAGCTGAACAGCGGTATAGCCGTCCTTTTCTTGTGTTTTCACGGCAACAACCTGAAGATTGTCAACGCTCAAAACCGTAACCGGCACATGAGTTCCGTTTGCTTCAAAAATGCGGGACATTCCCAATTTTTTTGCGATTAAACCAGTACGCATTTTTTATTTTTCCTTTTCAATTGGTTGACCTCCGACATTTTGCGAAAGCCAACATTGCTTTTTTTATTACGGGTAATTATTTTATAACAAACAATTACAGTTTAATTTCAACATTAACACCGGCGGCCAAATCAAGCTTCATCAAAGCATCGACGGTTTGCGGTGTTGGATTTACGATATCGAGAAGTCTCTTATGAGTTCTAATTTCGAACTGCTCGCGTGATTTTTTATCCACGTGCGGAGAACGGTTAACCGTAAATTTCTCGATTCGTGTCGGAAGAGGAATTGGACCTCTTACGTTTGCCCCTGTTCTTTTGGCGGTATGCACGATTTCTGTAGTAGACAAGTCGAGCAGACGATGATCAAAAGCCTTGAGGCGAATTCTTATATTTTGTGTATCCATCATTTTAAATACTTTTCCTATAACCAGACGGCACGATTCGCACATAGCCAAACTGCCGCCCAAAAAATTAACCTTGTGCAAACACCTTAAAATTCAAGGATTTGCGGGATATTTCATATTACAACCGGCGGAGTTACAAAACGCTCCAACCGGTTAATGTGAGCGCTTTGTAACATATTCAAACATATATTGCAAGCAAAAAAATCAAATTTTTTAAAATTTTCGTCATTCACGAATCTATTGCTCCGACTCTGTTTGAGTCAGATTGCCGCGTTGATTTATCCGGCATATAGACAAAAACAAAAGGCCAAATCTGCAAAACAGATTTGACCTTTTTTGTTCACCCGTAAAACTTCATACCTATGACAGAAACTGTGCTATGCCTGAACCCTGATGAGGTAAACCACGTAACGACAACTGATTCAAAGAAAAATATTGTATAATTGCCATTGTCGTCACTTCCTCTGCTGTTATACTCAAACCGAGTATCATTAGGTTCAACATTCACGCCGTCACTCGGAAATGGAAATTCACATTGCATCACCCCGTCATTATAACTATACTTGGTGTACATAAACTCATTATAGAGATCAAATACATCATAATGTCCGTTCCAATGATCGGTATATCGCTCTGCGATAACATATGGACTAACATCGTCAACCACTTCGCGGGCAACATTCACAACTTCAGAAGATACCAGATTCGGTTCTGCCACAGGCCCATTCACAACGAATAACGTATCCACCCAACGAATTTCTTCTCCGCTTATTGAGAGTTCTCTCGTATAAGTTTCATCGTTTTCATTGCCGTTTGACCAGCGATAATGCACGGTAATACTCGAGTTAAGCACTCCGTTCACAACCTCAAGGTTGCTGGATGTCAGCGAGCTCATTTTAATATAAGCTCCTTGGCTGAGCGGCTGCAAGAATTTACGAGCTTTTACTCTTGCGTTGAGAGTGTAGTCCTGCCCCAGATTAACAACAATCGAGTGATTGATTTGGCGCCTTGTATAGGCATTGGTACCATCGTCATCCGATTCAACTGTCACAACCTCCGGTGCACCCGAATTTCTGACATTTCGGAGCTGATGGCTGGGCATTACCGCACGGGTAGTGCCGTCATCATAAACTGCCGTCTCATAGGTCATCACATACTCAAACACGGTGTTGCCGCAGTTAACGGTATAGATAAGAGCCGAGTCGATGATTGTCACCGCCCCTTCAACTCTTTCGCCGCGTTTTTGGTAGCTGATGTTGGTTTGACAGTCGCCGAAATCAAAGTCATCGACATAGACCGTGGTATCGACGTTGCCGAGCAGGTTGTTGAGAGTTACTTCCACCGTTTTTTCTTCGCCGTCTTTTTGGATTTTTATCCACGACGTGTAGGCGATGCCGATACCAAGGGTGTCGCCGGCGGAGTTGGTCACCATTGACGAAGAAACGCTTCCGGTTCCTTTGTCGACCACCTCGGGTGGGTTCACCGGATCGGGGGTGGGGGTGGGATTGGGTGTAGGTTGAGGATCTTTTTCGCAAGATGCGAAAATTGCCATGCTTGCCACCATTGCCACCATGGCAACGATTGACCAAAATTTGTTTGTTTTCATAAGGCTTAAATTTTTTTGATTAATATTGTTTTTTAGCGTTATTTTAAAATTACACAGCAAAAAACTACGACCTTGCCTCTCTTATCACTCTCGCAATAATATTTTTTGTCCATAATAGCCGTAGATAATAATAAAATGAAACTTTTTCGCTTATAGTCCGAAAGACTCTTAAATTACATTTGCATTTTATATCAATATTTTTATCATCTGTCAAGTTTGTTTTTGTCATTTTTGTCTTTTGTTTATCTGTCATCGCTCTTCATTCGTTATTGCGAGGCGTGGTAACGCCGTGCGAAGAATAACATTTATACTGGATTGCGTCGCTGCGCTCGCAATGACGAGTATGTGTCATTGTCCTTATCATCATCACGAGGGAGTATAACCCGCAACAACGAGTACGCCTCAATCCTCCAACATAATAAAACAACAAAAAATAATCCTCCCTCCTCCACAGACGGAAGACAGCAACCTGCCTTCCGCCTTTTTTATAGAGGGCCCGCCCTAAAGGGATTTTAGACTGTGCCCATACAGGCATCAATCTTGGGCGGGATGCTATTCTTCATAATATCTAACAAAAAATGGATCCGTGCATTTAGCTTCATTCCAACCTCTCCAACGTTCACACACTCTCCGTTCACCACTTTGAGAACATGATGGTGTTTGAGCCACCATTCGGCAGCTCCAGGCATGGTGATGATAGTGTGTTCCATTATCATTATGACGGTGCTTGCCCGTATTAGCACGAAGAAATGTCTTATCCGAAAAATTAACCACCGAACCATTCGATCCCATATATGAACCTTTCTTATCTTTGGATTCTATATCATGCAAATGTTGTTGATAGCTTATAAAACTATATTCTGGTGTCGCAATTGATAAATCGTCATTTGAGTCAAAATAGTCTCTTTGAAGCCGACCCCTTCTACCAATAACAACCCTTCCAGTACCATTGGGCTGCTCGTATCTAGATTCAGTATGATTAATGATAATATCATTTTCTGGATCGCCAATCGCACTCATAGAGCAAATATAGAGATTATTGGCTGACAATTGACTATTAAACAAAGACAAAAAAGTATCATCCTGACAATAGCTCGTATCCTCTGTTCCGAGCTTTCCTTCGGCCAATCCTATTCCGACTCCCGAAAGAGGGGTATTGTTTGCGTTATGAGTATAACCACTCACATTTGCATTGATATACTTAAAGCCTGCAATACCAGTCAAATATAAATTTTGAGTATTGATAGTTCCGCGGTTACTATTCGACGCTCCTTCAATAAATACCGGCTTGAATACTTTGGGCAAACTTTTTCCTTCACCGATATTGCTTATCACCAACGTCGTCAGGTCATAGTTATAGTTCTTTGAGCTAAACTCATTAGCTACATCCAAGCGTGAGCCGGTAATTGTGCTGCCATTATTTGCCGCTCCGATTAGCGTTGTTTTTTTACTCAAATAAAGCTGATTACTGCTAATCGTTATATTGCCAGACTTTACTGTTAACGGAGCAGTGAAAGTACTGTCATCAGTAATAAATTTCAAATTAACATTCTCAAACGATGTTGCTTTAGCAAATTCACTACCAGGAAAGTCGATGCCAGAAAAAGTTATCGTTGGCTTTTTATCTATCGGACAAGCCACACGTACAGCCTGTGCTGCATCAGATGTATTTCCCGCAACAGCAACATACGGATGCAAAAAC
>CADBMA010000112.1 GCA_902795665.1 uncultured Rhodospirillales bacterium | reverse complement strand
TATGCCCGACTTTGACGTCGATTTTTGTCAGGAAAATCGTTATAAAACCATTGAATATGTACAGGAAAAATATGGCATTGATCATGTGGCACAAATTATTACCTATGGTAAATTACAATCTAAAGCAGTTATCCGTGATGTAGCGCGGGTTTTACAAATGCCCTACTCTCAAGCTGATCGCATAAGCAAAATGATACCCCCTCCGGTACAAGGAAAACAGCCATCTTTGCAAGAAGCTTTGGACCAAGTGCCCGAGTTGGAAGATATGCGTAAAAATGATCCGCAAATTAATAAGCTGTTTGAAATTGCAATGAAGCTTGAGGGACTCTATCGAAATACCGGAATGCACGCTGCCGGTGTGGTTATCGGCGATCGTCCGCTTGACTTGCTGGTACCGCTCTATAAAGATCCTCGCGCCGATATGCCGGTAACTCAGTACGATATGAAATATATTGAAGAAACCGGATTGATAAAATTTGACTTTTTAGGCCTTAAGACACTAACCACAATTCAAAAAACTTTGGACCTGATAAAAATTAATCACGGCATTGAACTTGATATGGACAAGGTTTCGCTTGAGGACAAGCCAACATATGAGTTATTGCAACGCGGTGATACAGCCGGCATTTTTCAATTTGAATCAGCAGGCATGAAAGATGTTCACAAACAGATAAAACCAGATCGTTTTGAAGATCTTATCGCTATTGTGTCGTTATATCGTCCGGGACCGATGGACAATATTCCCAGCTATATACGCCGCAAGCACGGGGAAGAAGAAATTACCTATTTGCACCCTAAACTGGAGCCTATTCTTAATAACACCTACGGGATTATGATTTATCAAGAACAGGTTATGAAAATTGCTCAAGAGCTGGCCGGATATACCCTCGGCGGAGCAGATAAACTGCGCAAAGCTATGGGCAAAAAAATCAAAGAAGAAATGGTCAAGCATCGTACAATTTTTGTTGACGGCGCTGTTGCTAACGGTATTGAGAAAGATACAGCCACCGCAATATTTGATCAGATGGAAAAATTTGCATCTTATGGTTTTAATAAATCTCATGCTGCCGCTTATTCTTTAATCTCTTATCATACGGCCTATCTGAAAACCCATTATCCGGTTGAGTTTATGAGTGCGACCATGACCATGGATATAATCAACACTGATAAACTGCAGTTTTTTAAGGATGAATGCGTCAAGATGGGAATAAAAGTTTTGCCTCCTGACATTAATCATTCCGGATATGAGTTCACTGTAAAAGATAATCAGATTTTGTATGCCCTATCCGCAATCAAAGGTGTGGGTGAAGCAAATATGAAAGCGCTTGTGGCGGAAAGAGAAACCAATGGCAAATTTAAGGATATATCTGATTTTATTCACCGCATGGATATCAAGCAGATAAATCGCAAACAGTTGGAGCAGCTCATTAAAGCCGGAGCATTTGATTGTTTGGACAAGAATCGTGCTAAACTTTTTTCTAATATTGATAACATTATTCAACACATAAATTCCAGTTGCGAACTAAAAACAAGCGCGCAGACATCTCTTTTCGGCACCGAAGAAATCAGTTCGCAAGTCAGGTTAAAAGACTTTCCGGAATGGCCGGAGCTGGAAAAGTTAAAACTGGAAGCCGAAGCAATAGGCTTTTATCTTTCAGCTCACCCGCTTGATAGTTATCGCGAAGGCATGGAAAAACTTGGGGTGAAAAATTGTGCAGAGGTATTTCGCTCGATTCAGGTCGGGGACAAAATTCATACCAAACTGGCCGGATGTGTCACTTCTTTTAAAAAACGCGTTTCTCAAAAAGGAAATACTTTTGCCTTTTTAGGACTGTCTGACAGTTCCGGAAGTTTTGAGGGCATTGTCTTTTCTGAGACACTCAGCCGCAGTGAAAATACTATTAATTCGGGATTGCCGCTTTTGGTCGGAGTGCAAATCGAGAAAGAAACTCCCGATGCGTCACCGCGGATTATGATAACCAGTGTTGAAACTTTGGATAAAGCTGTTGCAGATGTGGCAAATGGAATTATAATTTATATCAGTAATTTGGCTGCGGTTTCTCCGCTTCGAGAAATATTGGGGCGTGATCGCAACGGCTCAAATAAGGTTTATATTAAACCAGAAAACGAAGATTGGGATATACGCATTGAATTGGCAGGCGGTTTTGCCTTTGCAGATGATAATTTTTTAAGCAAAATAAAAGCGATACAAGGGGTATCGGCAGTAAAGGAGATTTAGATGATAAAAGAAAAAATAGTCGATATGGTTAACAAAATTGATCAATTCAGTAAAAAATCATCTGAGAAAAACTCAGCAACTAAAGTACATACGGCAAGTCTTGCAAATTTGGTTTTCATGCC
>CADBMA010000111.1 GCA_902795665.1 uncultured Rhodospirillales bacterium | reverse complement strand
TTTTACTTTAATTGCTTTTGCCATTTTCAAATACTCTTATACAAAGGTTTATCCATATTATTTTGCGTGTAATATAACGTTTTTTAACGCCTTGTCAATAGCTTTTTTGCTTCGGATATCAATCAACAATCTTTATCAGACCGAATTTCTTTTTACCCTGAGCAATTTTTATTTGCTTATTAACCACATCATTGTCTGAAAAACAATAGTTTTCATTGTCAATGGTTAAGTCATTCACTTTAATACCACCTTGTTTAATCAGGCGCCGAACTTCACCTTTGCTGGCACACCAACCAATTTCAACTACAGCATCTAAAACACTCAACCCTTGAGGAGATTTTTTTTCAATAAATGGTAATTCTCCGCCGATGCCACCCTGTTCAAAAGTTTTAATTGCGGTTGCGCGTGCAGCCTCTGCCTCTGTTTCTCCGCGGCAAATTCTGGTAGCTTCAAAAGCCAGAATCTTTTTAGCTTCGTTAATTTCATTATCTTTCAGTGCTTCCAATCTGCGGATTTCATCTATCGGCAAGTCAGTGTAAATACGCAAGCATTTGCCGACTTCGGTATCACCAATATTACGAAAATATTGAAAATAATCATAACTTGGAAGCTTGTCTTCATTAATCCAAACGGCATTTCCCTCCGATTTGCCCATTTTTTTGCCGGAAGAATCTGTGATAATCGGACTGGTAAAGCCAAAAAGTTCAACATCATATTTGCGGCGTCCGAGTTCGGTGCCGGAGGTAATGTTTCCCCATTGGTCAGAACCGGCAATCTGGGCGCGGCAACCATATTTTTGGTATAGTTCACAAAAGTCATAGCCTTGCAATAACATATAGTTAAATTCCAAAAATGACATTGGCTGTTCGCGCTCCAAGCGTGTCTTAACACTATCCATCGTCAACATACGGTTAACTGAATAATATGTGCCAATATCGCGCAAAAATTCCAGATAATTGATGCTTTTAAACCAGTCCCAGTTATCCACCATGACCGCGTCAGCAGCACCATTGCCGAATTTTAAGAATTTTGAGAAAGATTTTTTAAGCCCTTCAACGTTATGCGCAAGAGTTTCTTCGCTCAAAAAGGGGCGTAATTTATCTTTGCCTGATGGATCACCGATACGAGCAGTTGCCCCGCCGACCAAAGTCAATGGCTTATGTCCGCATTTTTGGAACCAGCGTAACATCATCAAAGGCACAATATGTCCAACGTGCAGACTGTCGCCGGTGGGGTCTGATCCCAAGTATCCAACAGCCGGAGTGCCTTTTTGCTCACATTCATACAAATATTCATCAAATCCGTTTTCGTTAGTGCATTGATTGTAAAAACCGCGTTCGACCATGATGTTAAAAAACTGTGATTTGAAGTTACTCATTGTTCCTAATCCTATAAATTATCAATATCTGGGCATAGTAACATATTATTTGCAGAATTCAATTTAAATTATTTGGGAATTATTGAATTTTTAATCGCCATCGGTTAAACTGAATAATAAAAAAGAGGATAATATGGGCAATATTAAAACATATACTGCTTTGGGAATAATGAGCTCAACTTCATATGAAGGGGTTGGACTGGCCAAACTGAGTACCGATGGTGTGGATATAAGCGATTTTGGCGCAGCATATATTACACCTTTTGAAGAGAAAATGCTTGATGATTTGCGCCGAATCGATGGCAAGCGCGCTACCGATTCTCCAGATGCCGCCAATCAGATTCGTCATGTTGAAATTGCTTTTACCAAATTTTGTGCTGAATTGGTAAAAAATTATCTTGCTGATAATCCGGAACCGATAGATGTTATAGGTTTTGCCGGTCATACAATTTGCCATAAACCAAGTGAACATTACACTCATCAAATCGGCGACGGTAAAATGTTGGCAGAACTAGCAGGGATAAAAACCGTCAGCGGATTTCGTAATGCAGATATATTAAATGGCGGACAGGGGGCGCCATTTTCGCCCATCTATTATGAATCGCTTACTTCAAAATGTCCGCGACCTTTAGCCGTAATTGATATAGGCGGCACCACGGATATCTCGTGGTTTGGAACCAGTGGCGAAATGACAGCTTTTATTTCCGGTCCGGGGAATGCAGTGATTAATGACTGGGTAATGAAGCACGGTGGTATGCATATCGACTATAACGGAAGGTTGGCTATTTTAGGTAAAATAAATGAGCAGATTTTAGATAGCCTGATGCACCATAAATATCTGGCCCAAACACCGCCTAAAGCTTGTGATCGAGCAATGTTCAATGAAAAAATGGAGCATTTGGAAGGGTTGAGTTTGGAAGACGGAGCGGCAACGGCAACGGCTTTTGTTGCCGAGGCGATAGCCAGTTCTATGTCGACGTTTTTGCCGGAGATGCCTCATGAGGCTTATGTGTGCGGAGGAGGAGCCAAAAATCCGACCTTAATGCGCTTTTTGCGGCAAAGAATGCCCAATATAACCATAAAAACCACTGCTGAAAAAGGTTGGAATGTTGATGCAATAGACGCTCAAGCTGCAGCCTTCTGGGCAGTGCGCCGCCTGAATTATTTGCCTCTTAGTTTTCCGTTCACAACCGGAGTTCCGGTTCCCTGCATCTGCGGAGAGGTGTTTGAAAACAAATAAAATACGGGATTTTGTTCCCGTATTTTATTTTACATCATTACCAATATTTCTTGCACCACATCCATCTTATATATCTGTTCTATCTGCTGCAATTTTGGATATGCCGAACCTGCATCAAGAGCAAAAATATTAGGCTGATTTGGTGAGAACTGATATTCAAAAATATTTTTTTCTGCCTCATCTTTGAGTTTTTGTGCCAATTGCTGAGCTTCCATAATATTATAACGAATCAATCCTTCTCGTTTGGCAAACAATTTTGTATAAGTAAATATAGTCGCAATCATTGCAATAATTAAAATCACCGAGAGCAGATGTATATAATTACTCATAAACAACGCGGCAATACTAATAAGCAATATTGCGATGGTTTTTGCCGCAATGCGAATATATTTGTTATTAATTTTTATTTTGAAAATCAAACAATATACAGCAATGGTTATTGTTGATGCAACAAGAACACCAAAGGTTGACCACATTTCAGTATGCATATAAGCCATTGCAAGCTCAACCAACAATATCATAAGGCAACTAAAAAACACATATCCGGCATTTAACTTCATAAGCAACCATTTAAGACGCTTGTTGGTATCTTTTTCAATAAATTTTGAAGCGTTTCTCAGTCTTACGATATTGTTGCGAGTGACCAGCAAAGAATTGTCCTTTTTAGAAAAAATCTGCCCCAGAGCCTTACGAGCCCCGATATAAAGTTGATGGCTGATTTTAGACTGTTTGCTTATGGTAATTCCATTATCGTCCTTATTAATGTTTATGATGCCGCGTCGATACATATCCAGCAGAAATGCTCCGAAAGAGATTTTGTCATACACGCCTTTAGCAAGCATACGATACAGCGCCGGTGTGCGCTCAAAATTAATTTTAGATGTTTCATTAGATGATTTATCAATATTTTTCCAAGAAATAAGATAAGCAGTAAAAATGGCGATAAATCCTAAAATGGCAAGTAAAATATCGCCATAATCTTCCATTAACCATTTTAGCTTCTTGTTAAAATCAGGATCAATAAAACCAGACTTCGGAATCCGAATAAGCATAAACATTCCTTCTCCGGCAAATAACGGCAAAGATGAAGTAAACCCTAAAGAATTAGTCTTAGTGTTTTTAGTGATAACCGTGCCTTCTTCAGTTATATTGTCAGGAAGATATCCAACCATCAGATTTTGCCCCAATGGTTCAACATTTATTGGCAGACGGACGGTCGCAATGGCTTGTGTAATTGCCAAATTCCAAAAACTTCCGGTCACGTCCCAATAAAATTCGTTAAACTGGTCATAATACCAAAGTTTACGGTCCAGAATATAATCAAACTCATAAGTATAAATCCCCGGTTGCAGAGGAAATTGTTTTTTAGGTGTAATCAAAAAGCGATCAAAACCATCTTTCAGTGTATATTCAATTTCTGTACCGTTAATCTTTACACCGTTCAAATAAGGTATGATACTGTTGCGCACCCCATCACGCGAAACCGAATATTTAGGCAAAGCCTTCGAAAGACCATATTTTAACTTTTGCCCGTTTGCAATGACTGTAACATTCTCTTTAATCCGAACCAACCCGTTTGGCATAATCTCAATTTTGCTTGTCATATAAGGAATATGCTCTTTAGCCGGTGCTTGAACAGTTTTTCCATTGGGCAATTTTACATTTATTACATCAAATCCCAAATTTTGAGCTTGGTTTACATTGTTTTGCAAAGCTATTTCTGAACGTAGTTTTCCATCTGATGGTGCAGAAGATGGCAAAATATCATTTGGTGTATAAGATTCGTTCAAACTAACTCTATTCAGTGCTTCTTCATAAATTTTTTGAAAAGTAGATTTTTCGTTTTGGGATTGCTGGGCAATGTACTCATTGCTATGAATAATGCTCATTCCTGAATTTTGTTCAACCTCACTAAAACTGGTGACAACCGCTTTTTTGGCACGTTCACGGACATATTCAATAAATTCGTCTTTATCGGTCGGAATATCGTTTTTGCGTGCCGTTGGCAATAGTTGTTCAGGTTTAGAATTAAATTTCATCCGATTAAATTCTGCCTGATCCAAAATCTCGCGAACTCCCGCCTGAGTAGATATAGAAAGGATTACAACACCAACAAAACATATTGCCGCAAAAAGTTTTTTCATGAAATCTTGCCCTTGTTAATAAATAAGATATATTTGCATTATAAAATCCAGATATTAATAAACGGTTAGAAAGGATAAAATAATGAACAATTCAAAAATAGCAGCAGTTGTACTGGGAGCAGGAAAAGGTACTCGTATGAAATCTGACTTGCCGAAGGTTATGATGCCGCTTTGCGGCAAGCCGATGATTCGTCATATCATTGATGCAATGGAGGAAATGAAGGCTGATAAAATTGTAACCGTTATCGCACCGGACGGCGATTTGGTCAAAAAGGAGGTCGCTCCGCATAAAACTTGTGTGCAGCAGCAACAACTGGGGACCGGAAACGCTGTTTTGTCGGCTCGTGAAGAGTTGCAAGGGTTTGAAGGCGATGTCTTGGTTATTTTCGGCGACAATCCTATTACTACAGTGGCAACTTATCGCAACATGATAAACAAACGCCATGAAGGATACGCAATTGTGGTTTTGGGCTTCACTCCTGAAGATGCGGCTCGCTATGGCCGTCTCAAAATTGAAAACGGCGAATTGGTAAAAATAGTTGAGTTCAAAGATGCTACCGACGAAGAAAAAGCAATAAAATTGTGTAACTCCGGAATTATGTGCTTTGATGGAAAAGTTATGTTTGATATTTTATCAGAAATAACCAATGAAAATGCCTCAAAAGAATATTATTTGACAGATGCAATAGCTATAGCTCGTTCCAAAGGACTAAAATGCGCGGTTGTTGAATGTTCAGCTGAAGAAGTCGCCGGCGCCAATACTCGTGAAGAATTGGCATTGTTAGAAAATTTTTTGAAAAAAAGACAAGGAAATAAATAATTGCTTAAATACATTAAATATCACTGGTTTGGCTTAACGCTCTCATTGGTTGTTGCGTTGTTTATGCTGCAGTTTTTGTTGGTGTTGATTGCGCCTCATCACGATGTTCAGCAACGCGGTTTTGCTTCTTGCACGCAGCAATTATCTCAAGATGCCGAAACTTGCAAAAGCTCTGCTCTATGCGTGCTTAAAGCGGTTATCAATAATACTTTTTGCGATACAAAAATTATTCTCAGCGGATTGTCCGAATGGATGAGCGGTCGCCAAGAGCGTCCGTGGAGTAACTACCTTTTTGTTCCTGAAATGCCAGAATCTGAGGAGCCAGACGAAGATTTGGAGGAATTTTATCTCAACAATCCCAATTTATTGGAACAAATGGAAGAGTTAAAGCAAAAACATAAAGAATTGGAGAAAATGAATAATGAACAAAAATATACTTCCGGCATGGAACCTGAAAGATCTGTATCAGAACATTGATGATCCTCAGATTAATGTTGATTTAGAAAAATATCGTAAGTTTTGTAAAAATTTTGCCCGTAAATATAAAGGACATCTCAATGAGTTGAGCGGTAATGAATTTGCTGCCGCACTACGCCAATATGAAAAACAAATATCTCGTGCTGGCAGAGTGGGAGGATTTGCGTACTTAAATATGGTAACGCAAATGAAAAACCAACAGGCCGTGGCTTTTTATCAAGCTATTAGTGAAAAACTCACAGAATATGGCAAGCCAATGGTTTTCTTAAGTTTGGAAATCAATGCTTTGCCGCAAAGCAAAATCTCAGAATGGATGAAAGACAGTCAGGCAGCTTTTTATCGCCCATGGCTGGAAAGAGTGCGTCGCTTCAAAAAATATGAACTATCTGAGGCGGTTGAAGAGGTATTGCTTGAAAAATCTATGACTTCTTCTAACGCGTGGGTCCGCTTATATGAAGAAACATCTTCTCGTTTGGTATATACAGTCAACGAAAAAAAATATAACGATGCCGAAATTTCAAAACTACTTCTCGATAAAGACGCAGAAACGCGGCACGCCGCCGGTCGTGAAATTAATCGGGTCGCAAAAGAAAATGCCGAATTGTTTACCTTTATTTACAACATGATAATAAAAGATAAAGCCATTGAAGATGAAAAGCGTGGTTTCAAATCTCCGATATCATCACGCAATATGTCGGAAAATGTCAGTGACGAAATGGTGAATGCTCTGGCACAAAGCGTACGCGATAATTATGCCGCAATTGCGCATCGTTTTTATAAGCTGAAAGCCAAGTGGCTGAAAGTCAAAAAAATATCGTATTGGGACCGCAATGCCCCGTTGCCGTTCAGTCAAGATTGTGAGTATAGCTGGTCGCACGCGGTTGATATTGTACTAAAAGCATATAAACAATTTTCTCCGCAATTATACACCATTGCACAAGATTTTTTCAGCAACAACTGGATAGATGTTCCTCCTCGCGATGGCAAACGCAGCGGTGCATTTTGTGCGCCGGTATGTGCAGACTCTCATCCTTACCTGATGCTTAATTTTGCCGGCAAACGTAACGATGTACTGACGTTGGCACATGAGCTGGGACACGGGTGTCATCATCAAACCAGAATCAAAAATGGCGAACTCAATGAATATTCTCGTATGACAACCGAAGAAGTAGCCTCGGTTTTCGGAGAAATGATTACCTTTCAATCTATGGTAAAAGATTTGCCGGATAACGAGGAAAAGCTTGCCCTGATTGCTTCTAAAGTAAGCGATATGATTAATACTGCGATTCGGCAGATTGCTTTTCATTTTTTTGAAACAAGAGCGCACGCTGAACGTCGCAACGGAGAGTTGAGTACTGAGCGTCTCAATCAAATCTGGCAAGAAGAAATGCGCGCCAGCTTGGGACAATATGTTGATGTTGGCGAAGATAGCGAGTATATCTGGTCACAAGTTGGTCATTTCTTCTTTTTGCCGTTTTATGTTTACGCATATTCTTTTGCCGATTGTTTGGTCAACTCGCTATATCAGGTTGCTCAAGATGGAAATATTCCTGACTTTGCAAATAAATATATGACTATGTTGTCGCAAACTGCAATTACGGATTATAAAAAATTGCTGGCTCCTTTCGGACTTAATCCTGAAAAATCAGATTTTTGGGCTAAAGGTCTGGGACTGATAAGCAGTTATATTGACGAGTTGGAGCGTTTGGATAAAAAGCTCAAACTTTAGCTCTATTAAATCTCAAAAAAAAGACCGCTTTAGACGGTCTTTTTTTTATTATCTGAAGAACAATTCTCTGGTGATTCGTTTCGATTCTGACAGATAGTGTTCGGATTCGGAATCTTTTCCTAAATAAGATAAAGAAAAGTTTGTAATTGTAAATCCAAACGGATTCTTCAGTGCATCGTCGTGGTTTATATTATCGAGAGTATTATACTGCACACGCATTGTTGCCCGCCATACTCCAATTATCGGATCTTCTTGTCCGGGGACATAGTCAAGAGTGCGGAACTGTACTTGCCACAAACCTCTGGTCAGCGGACGTATCCAGTCAATATCAACATCTCGCATCATATTATTATTCTTAAATTGCAACAAATTATATTTGGCGTCAAATTTTATAAATTTGGTATAAACTTCAGGAGTTGACATCCAGTATATATATGACCCATATCCCCAACGACGGACCAACTCATCATAATTATTAGTAATCATATAACGCAGCATAATATAGTTGGTAATATGTTCCTCGGTTATCAGATTTCCAACCGGATATTTTATTTCCGATGGCTGCAAACGCTCAATCTGGCTGAAATATCGATCAATATAGAACATTTGTGGCATGCTGCCTCGCAAAGGTAACATAATATATAATGAAGCAGCCAACATTATGTTGATACAAATTGAAAAACAGGCAACAATAACCAATATACGCGATGTCCACAAATAACGACGTTCGGGCATGGCATCTACGTGCACACGTTCAGGATAAAGGCCTAATTTATCAGGACTTTCTTTTTCTTTATACTTAAAAATAACTTTAAAAACATCTAACATTTTTGCGTCTTTACTGTGATTACTGTTATATTTTATACATAAAAGTACAATAAAAAGCAAATAAATACTACCAATTTATAAAATTTTGGTGTAGACATATAATGTATCTTTGTACAAAGAAGGGTTTAGAATAATGAAAAAGCTATTAATATCTTTGTTGTCGGCCATCTTGCTGGTATCAGCCTGCGGACGTGATAAAACAACAGCACCGACAGCATCTGTAGAAAAAAACCGTGCCAATGTTGCTTATGATCCGGAAGCTGTGGCATATAATGAATGGGATCGGGCTATTCGTATTGATACAGATATGCAAAATATGTTTATCAGCACCCCCCGCAAGATTGAGAAGCCGATTGATATGTATATGGCCATGGCTCTAGCGCTAAAGTACAACTATACACGTCGACTGGTTAACTATGAAGATAGTCTCATTCGTGCCGGAAAATCTCCGGTTAACCGCTTGCCGGAAATTGTCAGCCATGCCGGATATATCAACCAAACCAATTCTTCTGCAATTAGTCCGGACTTAAAAGTGGCGTGGAATTTGCTGGATATCAGCATGGTTTATTGTCAGAGTCGCGATGCTGACTATAAATCAAGCGTAGCTTTTGAAGAAAGCCGCAAAGTTATCCATAACATTTTACAAGAAACTCGCTCCTTATATTGGAAAACGCTTGCCGCACAAAATGTTCTGCCGATTGCTGATGATATGATAGAGTTTATGACTCTTGAAGTAGATGAAATGAACGCACAAGCCAAACAACTGTCGGAAAATAATGAAAGCCCTTCATTGGATAGCTTGGTGAAAAAAAGACAGTATATGGAAGCAATCAAAAAACTGTCATCATTAAAACGTGATTTAGAAACAGCTCCTTCTCGTCTGGCTAGCTTAATGGGAATGCATCCTTCAACAGAGTTCAAGCTGGTCGGCTCAGAATATGGCAATTTTGCGCTTCCTAAAATAAAGAACAGTTTGGCCGATTTGGAATGGTTGGCTCTGAATAACCGTCCAGAATTGCGCGAGCACGATTTGGGTACAAACCCTCGTGATTTGAAATTGGTAATCAAGGAATTTCAAAAACCGACCGAGCAAGAATATAAAAAAGACCCGCAACGTTATAATCGTATGTGGTCAAAGCAGGCTCGCGAAATCGGATATAGCGTCTATGAAGATATAAATAATCCTAACGCTAAAGATTTGGCAGTATTGCGCCGTCAGCGCATGACATCACTTATTCTCAGTCAGGTTTATGTTGCTTGGGCGCAATATATGTCAGCGGTTGAGGACTATCAAATTAATGCAGAAATTGCAAATACGTCAGAAAATATTGCCGAAGATTTCACAATTGCTAAAGGTACCAAAGATGAAAAAGCTCAGTTAGAAGCAGCTCGTGCAATAGGCGATGAAGTAAAGGCTTTCAAAGCCTATGCTGACTTGCAGGATAGCTTGGGCAATTTATACGTTTCCATTGGTTTAGATGCGATTCCATATTATATGCTCAATGAAAAACCATCCAAAATAGCCGTGTATTTACATGACAGCATGACTAAATGGGGAGATGGCAATTTTATGCCGGACAATCGTCCATATTTGCTGAATGTGCCAGCCAAGCGCCCTCCGGTCAATTTATCTTCTGCTGATAAGTTGCCCAACATTCAGACCGAGACCGGTAAGCGGATTAAGGTCATAATCCCGCAAGAGCTGGTCGACCGTATGAACTTTAAAGGACGTGTAATCAGCCGCTCCGGACTGATTGATGATAGCGCATTACCAAAATGGCTGCACTATAATGAGGATACCTACACCTTTGAAGGTACTCCAATGCCCGGACAAGAAGGAATATATAATATAAAAACCTATTTCAGTGATGAAAAAGGAAGCGTTGGATACACAACATTCAAGCTTAAGGTTGTTAATGTATTTGTTCCATCAATGAATGTAACAGGACAAACTCAAAATTCTTCTGCCGTAGTACTTAAACGCTGCGTTGGTCCGCAGTGTAAAGATTCGTATATCGAATATGGTACTGTTGGCAGTGATGTTAAAACCTCAGCCAAATAAGGTTTGAAAGGTTAACACCAAAAAGCTCCGAGAAATCGGAGCTTTTTGTTTATTTTGCTAACTTTTGATATACTTCGCTTAAAAAAACAGTTTGCCAGCAGATATCAATAAAAAATAAGCATATTCCGGCAAATACGGCGCCGATTCTAAAACTTAATTCATGAGGAATAAAAATAACAATTGCTCCGGATAAGAAAATAATCAGCAACAAAAGAAACATAACCCCCATAAATATCTGCAATCTTTGACCTTGTCCAAGTTTCCAGACGAGATGCAATGAATTAGGCATTTGATATACTATAGCCGGTAAGGCAAGTTGCAGGTTGGTAACCATGATGATTAGTGTCACCACACAAAAAAATATAGCAAAAATTAAAATAATCATCGTTTCTAATGCAATACTTAATTCAGAAATATACATTATGGACCATACACCGCTGCCGATAACCAATAACATCAATAGCCAAAACCTTAGCAGTCCGAACATGTATTTCAGTTCTACCAATCTAAAATGCAGGTTAGGCAGTTTGTAATCAGATGAAAGCTTGTATCGGCAAATCATTACTGCCGTTGAAGAATAGGCACAGCATAACAATAGGAAATATCCGGATAAGAGCAAATAGCGCATAAAATCTGAAAGTTCTGATGAAAAATATAAGACAGCAAATCCACAAATTAGCAATATTAAAGCAATCCACCAAACTCTGGAAACCAATGCCCGAAAATGGCAAGGTATAAAAGTAAAAACCTGCTTCAAAATTTGTAAAAAAGATATACTTGGTTCTGTCTTATGAAGCTTTGCTATCATTAAAAAGTTCCTTTTTCTGAACAGCTGAATAATTAATGGTAATTGCAAACACTGCCAAGAGTACAAGATTATATACAAACTCAACCATAATTCCAAAAATCATCAGGTTATATTCCAATAATCCTCCGGCAACGGCATTGTAATAAATTATCAGCAACGCACAGAATAAAAATATCAAAGCTACTGAGGATAGCAGTCTAAGTCCCATATCAGCAGTTTTTTGAAAGGTTTTCTTTACACCAGGAAAAGGCTGTTGTTCAATAACAAAGGCTGGTACACTATAAAATTTAATCAACACTAAAGGTACCCAAAATCCGCATGATACAATACCAAAATAAATTGTCTCAATAATCCAATTTGGGTTTGGAACACGAGATGAGAGCAGCGCAAAAGAAACTATTGGCAAAGTATTTATCGCAAAAAACAATATTAAGACGGTAAACAATTTCCAATCTTGGAGATTAATTACCAAAATGTCTTTAATAAATACAGTTTCTCTGTTGATGGCGATTTTATACCACGAGCGCATAAATACAGCAATAAGCAACAATCGTAGAAACAAAAAAGTAATGTAAACAGTGTTGCTGTCTGATGGGCAAGCAAAAGGAGAATTGTCACGAATTTTGAAACTGCATAACAAAATATTGTGAGTGGAAAAAGCCAAGATTGACATGATAATTGCAAAAATTGTTCCTAAGGCTAAAAAAGATTTCCAATTACGCAA